>JAISQR010000302.1 GCA_031274035.1 Treponema sp.
CAGCTTTTTGTCCTTAAAGAACTGTTCAGCCGCTGTTTTTACCTCGTTCAGGTCCAGGTACTTTTTAACCACATAAACCGGGACCGTATTTCCCGACCTTAGGGTATCCGCCAGCTCGGAGCTGGTAAAAATCGCATCGCAGGGCATTCCCTTGACGGTGCTGACATCGGCAATATCCGTCTCGCAGCTCATTCCCAGCTGGGAAACGGCCTTGTCGAGGGACATTTTCAATATCATGGATGATCCGCAGCCAAAACCGCACACCGCAATAATTTTCATGGATCAAGTCTCCGTTTTATGCCCATTCTGGAAATCTTCGGGAAAACAGGCCGTTTTCCCGGCATTTTTCCGTTTTTCCGCCCCGGGAAGCGTGATTTATAGTACATGCTCCGGCCCTGATTGTCAAATAAATATTGAATTTGACTTAATTGGCAATTGTGGTATACTCAAATAAAGCTTTTTTGCTTTACAATTTTACTAAAATAAAAGGAGAAGCCAAAATGAGTCCAGTATTGCTAGCTTTTTTACTAGCCGCATTCACCGGAGCGCTGTTTGTCGTAGTCGGCTTGGGTGTCAATATGTGGGCGCCCCTGCTGCTGGGATTGGTAGCGGGTATCGTAGTAGGGGATATCAACCTTGGTCTTAGAGTCGGCGCAACCTGCGCCCTTTTGGGGCTGGGTTTTTATACCTACGGCGGGGCCACCATGCCCGATTATAACATCGGGGCGATTTTCGGTGTTTTTGTCGCTAAACAGGTGTTGGGCAGTAGCGCGACCGCTTCGATTGACGAGGCAATCAGCCAGGGTTTGATCGTTGCCACCGCCATTGCCCTACTTATGTCCCTCTTTGACATTCTGGGCCGGGCTTCCACCACCGTTTTCCAGCACGGCGGCGACAGGGCTCTTGCAAAAAGAAACCTTGGTTCCTTCCAGCGCTGGCACATGGCAGGGACCATCCCCTGGTTCCTCGGCCGTTTTATCCCCGTGTTCATAGGGATGCTCTTTATCAACCGTTATCAGGTGGTTTCAGACTTTATCAGCAGACTTGACTGGCTCCAGAGGGGGCTCGGGGTTGTCGGTTCCGCCCTTCCCGCGGTGGGCTTTGCCCTGCTTCTTTCCTTCATGGAGATAGGCACATATTGGCCCTATATGCTGGTTGGTTATGTGCTCTTTGCCTATATGGGCGTACCCACCATCGGCCTTGCCATCGTCGGTCTTGCTGCGGCGGGTATCTACATGAAGGGTAAAAAAGACCAGGCGCTTGCTAAAGGAGGAAACTAATGGCCAGGACAAATCAAAAATTATCACAGGGGGCGCTTAAAAGCGCCGTTACCCGGCATAACTGGGTCCTCCAGTGGTGCTGGAACTACGAACGGATGCAGGCTTCCGGCTTTGCCTATTCCATGGTACCGGTAATGAAGGAACTGTACAGTACTGAAGAAGAGGTCTGCGAAAACCTTGAACGGCACATGCAGTTCTACAACAGTCATCCGGGTACTTCGGCGATTGTGTTCGGCGCTTCGGTAGCCCTGGAAGAAGGGTACCAGACGGACACGTCCGATTCCATCAAGGTAGCCCTCATGGGGCCCATGGCCAGCATAGGGGATACCCTTCAGGGTGTATTGGTTCAGTCCTTTGCCTTCCTTATTTCAGCGGCCCTTGCCATCAATCCGTATCCCGGCAATCTTCTTTCCATACCGGTGCTGCTGATTCCCTACATCATTTACTTCTGGGCCCGGTGGCCCTTCTTCTGGTGGGGTTACAAGCAGTCGGTAAAAATCATTGAAGATGTCAGCGGTCAGGACGACTTTAACCTGCTGCGGGAAGCGGCCCAGATTCTGGGGCTTACCGTAATCGGCGGTTTTGTTCCGGGCATGGTGGGCATATCCCTCAAGTACAGCTATACCCAGATGATCGATGGCAAACCCGTGGGCGATCCCATACGGCTGCAGGCGCTGTTGGATGGGATATTACCCTATTTCCTCCCTGTGGCCCTTGTGGCATTCTGTTTCTGGATGCTCAAGAACCGGCGCCTTACTCCGGTCAAGGTAATACTCATTGTTGCGGTTATTACCTTCGTTCTGGGTGCCGCCGGGATTCTGTAGGTTTTGTATGGTAGGCATTGTACTTATCAGCCACGGAGATTTGGCAAAGGGGATTATCTCTTCCGCTTCCATGCTGGTTCCCCAGCTGGAAAATGTGATGAGCTTGACCCTGTGGCCAGAGGATAATCCCGACGAATTCCAGAAAAAACTGGAAGACGCCGTCAAAGCGGCCGATACCGGAGACGGGGTGTTCATTCTGGCGGATATGCTGGGGGGCACCCCAGCGAACCGGGCCATGTACTGCCTGGGGGACAGGGTCAGGATGATGACCGGACTTTCCCTGCCCATGCTCTATTCTCTGGTCAATATCCGGGAAGAAACATCGGATTTGGAAACCCTGGCCAAGGATGTAATGGCCGAGGCAAAAGACGCCATGGTTGATGTAAATCAACTAATGAAAAACGGGGGATAAGTTTTGATTAAACATCTGCGTATCGATAACCGGCTGATCCATGGACAGGTGGCAATTGCCTGGCTTAAGTATATCAGCGCAAAGGCAATCATCATTGCCAACGACAAGGTAGCAAAAGATCCCATCCAGAAAATGGCCTTACCCCTTGCCGCCCGGGGTTCCAATGTTTTGGTTTTCAGCATAGAGGAAACTCTTGCCTACGAAAAGGAACATCAGGACGAACCTCTTTTTGTTATCGCCAAATTCCCCCAGGATGCCCTTGACATCCTTAAAAGCGGGGTAAAGATTGAATCCATCAACGTGGGGAATGCGGCGGCCATTGCGGGAACAAAATATGTGATGGTAACCAAATCCATAGCCGCCACCAAAGAAGACGCCGAAGTATACCGGCAGATTGCGGAATTGAACGGCGGGAAGCTTACTTCGCAGATTATGCCCTACAACGGAATCTCGGACTTTCTGGCGGATCTGAAAAAAGCAAAACTGTTATAGTGGGCTGGTATTTTTATTCGCAAGTCTAACAATGGTCACTTCCGTGTCTGCGGAGTGACCATTCGTTTTAACAGGAGAAAGGCTGTATGCAGGTCCGTATCGCAAGAAATTTGAACAGGCTTTTGATTCTTTTTACCGCGGTGGTGGTTATCTTTTTTGGGGGGATCTTTGCCGCTTCCCGTTTTTTTCCCGAATACACCCGCTGGCATGTCCTTGTTTTTGCGGTGGTTTCCATAGGGCTGGCAATAGTGTACCGCTACCTTGAAGAAAACTGGGACAAGCGAATCATTTTACAAATGGCAAAGAACAATAAAGTAGCTCTGATGAATATCAAGGGCGGTAAACTTTTGACGGCAGTACGGAATACTTCTTTTAGAACCTGCTGGATATATGAACTGGAGGGGGAACTTTTTAACAAGGAACATGAAGTTCTTCATAAAAGTTTTCGGGAAAAGATGAACAGGGAAACGAAGGAGATTCCCTCAGGTTCTGTTTATGTTACCTATGATGAATTAACCCCGGAACGGATTTTTATCATTCCCAACGCAATCATAGGAAGCCTTCCTGACCTGATGCCCCTGGTGCAGGAATATGAAAAGGACAAAAAAATAAAAATCCGCTACCTGGACGCGTATTACCACAGGGGCATGGTTTTAAGAACCTTTAAGGAAACCATGGCGGATTATAAAAAGGGTCTGGAAGAAAAAAAGAAAAAACAGGATAATGGGACGGAAGAAACATGAAAATAGGAACCGTGGGAACCAATTTTATTGTGGACAGCTTTATTGAGGCCGCCGGAAAAACAGGACAGGCGGAGGTGGCAGCCTGCTATTCCCGTTCCGCCGAAACTGCTTCCGC
>JAISQR010000385.1 GCA_031274035.1 Treponema sp.
GTCCTTAAGGGCGCCTATGTTGATAACCATGTCCACCTCTTCCGCGCCGTTTTTGATCGCCTCGGTAGCCTCCGCGGCCTTGATAAAGGGGGTGGAAGAGCCCAGGGGGAAGCCGATAACCGAACAGGCCTTAACCCCGGAGCCTTTTAGCTGGGAGGCCACATAGGGGATATTGGCGGGATTAACGCAAACCGAAGCAAAATGGTACTGCTTTGCCTCGTCGCAGAATTTTTTTAAGGTTGCCTTGACGGTATCGGGCTTAAGCACCGTATGGTCCATGTACTGGCCGTAGCCGGCGTCATAGCCTGCCCCGGCAGAGGGGGAAGGCGCCGGAGAAGCCGGGATCTTTTCCTGGACCTTTTCCATAACGCTTGCCGTCACCTGTTTTACAATCTCATTGATATCCATAATATGTTCTCCTCTATCGTAATAACCCTATAGACGTAATAACCCTACAGAATATTACAACTCTTTACAAGATATTGCAAGCTTGAAAAACCACCACCGTTATTTTATCTCAAAAATTCTTACTTGTCAACAAGGGAATGTTCAATTTTTTTCAAAATTAAGGAAAAATGTTATTATTTATATTAGTTTGTTATATTTTTAACATTATTAGGTTAGCAAGCCTATTATTTTCCTTCCATGGTTCTCCTTGCAAGCTTTCTCAAAACCTTTTACTGTAGACTCGGGAGGGATATATCATCAGTAAAGAAAAACCGGCAGAACACAAGGCGCCGACCGGCAAAGACGAAAAGCGAATCACCTGGCATACCGCCTTTTACGATGCCATCAGGCTTGAGCTTATGCCGTACTGGGATGTCCTTGATTTTGAAATCGAACATTCTCTTACCAGGGAACCCTTGCGGATAGATCTTGTCATTATCAAGAAGAAAAAAGATGTTGTTATCAATAAGAATATCGCCGTCATATTCCGGGGACATAACATTATGGAATACAAAAGTCCCGATGATTCACTTGCGGTGGCGGATTTCCACAAGGTTATGGCCTACGCCCACTTGTACTGTACGCCGCCTGAAAACGGCGACATCCGTGATATGACGGTAAGTTTCGTAACCAGCCGTGAACCCCGGGAGGTAAAAGCTCATTTACGGGACGTATACGGGTATCGGTTGACGGAAAAAGCACATGGTATTACATTGGTAGAAGGCGATGTGTTGCCGATGCAGATAATAGAACGGAAAAAGCTGTCTGCAACAGACGATTTGTGGCTTGCCAGTCTGGGTGGAGATTTGGACCTTGAGCGAACGAAGGCGGTTTTGGAGGAAGCGGGGAAAATACCCAGGAACGCGCCTATCAGGGCGTATTTGTCTATACTGCTCAAGGCAAATGAGCAAAAGATTGGGGAGGTAATGAAGATGAGTGACATAACCATATTTGACGAAGTCTGTGAGGCCGTTCCTGCCTGGAAAGAGTGGAAGGCAAAATTGCAAGGTGAGGGTGCGACCAGGGAAAAAGCCAGAGGTAAGGCCGAAACGGCTCGGCTGATGAAGGCGGACAACGAACCGGTAAGCAAGATCATCCGCTACACGGGGCTTACGGAAGAAGAAATCAGAGCGTTGTAGTCTGAGGCTTCTACCTTTTTACAAAGGGCTTCACAGAAAGGCCAATTCGCGTATTTGTAAATTATTTTAAATTGATAATAATAAGTTCAGGTGATTTCTGTCAAAAGCTTCTTGGGGGAACTTCCATATAATTAGCCAATCGCGGCATCCCGATCCCTGGAAAGAACCGGGATGCCTTGACCATACCTACTTTTGGGTCGCAAAAGCAAGGGAAGGATCGTAATACTGTGAAACATTGGAAGCATCAATCAGGAAGGTTCCCGCATCAACTTCACTGCCCACAGATTCGCCGTTCAAAAACTTGGCCGCCACATCAACCGCCTGCCGCCCGAACGCAAAGGGATCGTTTGCAGAAGTAGCCAAATAGCGGCCCGTGGTAATGGCTTCAACGGCTTCCATAAGGCCGTCCACACCGGAACACTGGACTTTTAACCCCGCATCTTCGCATACCTGAAGAGCGCCCAGGGCCATATCGTCATTATGCCCATAGATCATCACAATATCATTATGCCTTTGAATGATATCCTGGGTAGCGGTTGCGGCTTTGGACCGGACATAATCGCAATAAGGGGTTTGTACAATGGTAATGCCCGGTTCGGCATCTACCGCATTGTGGAAACCCTGTGAACGGGCTTCCTGAACACGATCGCCCCCTGAACCCATTACCTCAAGAATCTTTCCCCGGGCATTGCCTTTACCGCCAAGGGCCGCAACAACAGCATCACCCACAGCCTGGCCCATAACAACATTATCCCGTCCGATAACCACATTCACCGTGCCGTTTACAAAACGATCAACGGTAATAACAGGAACATTTTTTGCCGCGCAAGCCGCAAGGGCGGGAGCAACGCCGTCGGGATCAACCGCATTAAGGATCAATACCTTGATGCCGCTTTGAAGCATATCAGAAATATCCTGATTCTGCTTAACCACATTTTCATTGGCATCCGCGACGATAAGCTCCACTCCAATTTCCTTGGCCCGGGCTTGAGCCGCTTCTACGTGTGAAACATAGAAAGGGGAAGCCATGGTCGCCTGGGAAAAACCAATTACATTTTTTTCCTCCGCTTTTTTGCAGCCCATAAACGCCAAGCCGCAAAAACCCGCCAGAACAAGAACAACCGTAAAAATCCTCTTCATCTTTTCCTCCTGGAAAATTTATATTACATCACGGCATTATGCCGGTAATGTACCAGTAATCCTAACCATTTTCCCTGGACACAAATTGATTCAAAAGCAAAGCGGCAATGATTATGATCCCCTTAAAAATCTGCTGATAATAGGACGGCAAACCCATAAGGTTAAAAAGATTGGTGATAATCGCAAGGATCAACACCCCCGCAAAAGTACCAATTACCCCTCCTTTTCCGCCCGACATGGCAGTCCCGCCGATAACCGTAGCGGCAATGGCGTCAAGTTCAAACCCGGAAGCCAAAGTCGGCTGTGCTACCGTAAGCCATGCGGTAAGCACAACCCCGGCGTATGTGGCGGTTATTCCCGACACAGTCCAGGCGAGGGTATTGTAGAGTTTTACCCTCATGCCGGAAAGCATCGCGGCCTCGCGGTTTCCGCCGATGGCATAAAGTCCGCGCCCAAACATTGTGTAGCGCAGTACATAGGCGGCTATAACGGTAAAGAATATCCATGTAAGACCGGCAATTGGAATACGGGCGCCCATTATATTAAAAGTACCCCCTCCAAGAAGGCAAAAAGCCGCCCCCGAGCCCCCGCCATTACCAAGCCTTATCAAACCGGAAATAACCTTGCCATCGGTTGTCAGCATGGCAAGGCCCCGTATTGAAACCATGGTAGCCAGCGAGACAATAAACGGGGTTATATTAAAGAAAGTGATAATAAGGCCGTTGAGGGAACCCAAAAGACCGCCGATTCCTACCGCCACAAGTACGCAGACCGGCACGGGAACATTCCGGGTTAAAAGCAGGGCAGAAACCATACCCCCCAAAGCCGCAAACGAACCCACTGAAAGATCCGTGCCGCTTGAAAGGATGGTAAAAGTCATGCCTATGGCGATAATACCCGGAGCCGCATAGGACTGAAGGATATTTAAAAAATTGGAAACAGAAAAGAAATTGCTTGATACCAGTGAAGCAACCACAATAAAGAAAATAAGGAGGATAAGCACGCTGTATTTCTTAAAGATCCCCATAAGATTATCTTTGCCCAATATATTTATTCCCATTCCATCACCTTCCCGCAACCGCGTATTGAAGTATCACCGAATCCTGAAAATTCCCTTTTTCAAATTCGGCTACAATTCTGCCTTGAAACATTACAAAAATCCTGTCACAGATATTGGTTAATTCTTCAAGTTCGCTCGAAGCAATAATAACCCCATGCCCCTCCTGATCCACCACATCCCTGAGTGTTTTATAAATTTCACTTTTTGCCTTAACATCAATACCCTGGGTCGGCTCGTCAACCAAAAGAATTTTTGAATTCTGCATAAGCCATTTGGCAAGTATTACCTTTTGCTGATTGCCGCCGGAAAGATACACCGTCTGCGTTAATTCACTGGGCGTTTTTATCTCCAAATCCTTAATAAACTGCCTGCTTTCGTCCCGGATCTGTTTATAATTCAAGCCGAATTTACCCCGGAATCTTTTCAGGGCCACCATACAGATATTCTGCCACACAGGAAGACCAAGAACCAAACCCTGCATCTTTCTGTTTTCCGGCAGCATTCCGATTCCGTTTTTTATGGCGCTGCGGGAATTTTTTAACAACGCCCTCTCTTTGTTAATATACAATTCACCGCTGTGGATCTTGTCTATTCCATAAATGGCCCTTAAAAATTCGGTCCTTCCCGAACCCACAAGGCCGTAAAGGCCTATTATTTCTTTTTCATGGAGGTTGATGGAAACGTCTTTTAATTTTGCCGTTACAAAATGCCGGACTTCAAGGAGGCTTCCCTTGCGGGCCAAATCCTTTCGATCATAACGATTAGAGCTCAGTTTATACCCTATCATATATTCTACCAATTCATCTATATTTGTTTCCGCTATATCTTTGGTGATAACGTTCTTCCCGTCCTTTAGAACGCTTACCCTGTTGCCAATGGTAAAAAGCTCATCCAGACGGTGGGATATATAAATAATCGTTATCCCCTGCTGCCGAAGGGTATCAATGATCTGCATCAGGGTATTAAATTCATCCTTTGAAAGGGTCGCCGAAGGTTCGTCCATAACAATAAGCCTGGAATTGGCCGCCAGACATTTCATTATTTCCACCAGCTGCCTGGAACCAATGGAAAGATCCCCCGCAAAAGCGTTGGCATCTATTTTTACACCCAGCTGATCAATGTATTTTTTGGCCAGTTTAGCCGCTGTTTTCCAGTTTATTTTGTAATTCATCCCGGGCAGATTATTCAACAGGATATTTTCCGTTACCGTAAGCTCATTGACAAGCGACAACTCCTGGTAAACAACCGAAATACCCCGTTTTCTCGTCAAGATAGGACTGGTTTCCCTTATCGGCTCTCCGTTAAATATTATCTCTCCGCTGTCCCGCATATATGCCCCTGAAAGGATTTTCATAAGGGTTGACTTCCCGGCGCCGTTGGCGCCCACAAGACAGTGGACCTCTCCCCTGTTTACCAAAAGATGCACATCCTGCAGTGCGCAGACCCCGGGAAAAGTCTTATTGATATGCTGCATCTCCAAAATTACATCAGACACCGATCCGTCAAGCTCCTTTCATTTTGCTGTAAAAAGCTGTTTTGTCTCTTCATAAAGACGCAGATATTTCTGATAATAGGGTTCATACATTTCATATTCCGCCATATCAGGTTCAATAACGGCGGCAACCTTTGTCATTGAACTACAGGCATCTTCAAATGTTTTGTATACGCCGCTTCCCACCGCGGCAATAATGGCGCTGCCCAATATTCCGGCATTATCGGAATTTGAAGTAAGGACGATGGGTTTCCCGGTAATATTCGAAATTATTTTTTTCCACAACGCATTATTGGTGGCGCCCCCGCAGCCGCGCAGGCGCAGAATTGTATTTTTGCCTTCTTCCATTCTATCAAGAATATTCCGCATTCCAAAAGCAACCCCTTCAAGAATCGCCCTGTATATATGGGCACGGGTATGGGACAGGGTTAAGCC
>JAISQR010000423.1 GCA_031274035.1 Treponema sp.
CGGGGCTGGAGAAGCGGGATGCGTGGCAGGATGTAAAGACTATCGTGCAATACCGGACATTCAGGACGGAAAAAGGCAAAGAAACGGGTCAGCGCCAAACGCCGCATGATGCACGCCGCACTGGATTCGGATTTCCTGTATCAGGCGTTGTTCTCAGAGTAAACGCCGATGCCCTGGGGGTTGTTGATTTGATATTTTTTCCGTACTATAATAAAGAATAATTGATCGGGACTGCTCCGGCCGGCATCACGGATGCCGTGTTTCAGTCAGAACAAGAGTTGTTTACAGGCATTGAGCTTGAGCCTATAGAAATAACCCGGCCTTCCGCTCAGAAAATTTTCTATGTAGTCTATGCAGTAATGAGCGGCGCTTTCAGGGGTCTCGTTTCTATTCCGGTAGAGACCTAATGAGCCCCGTTAATCGGAATTTTTGCATGAATATGCAAAAATTCACTAAAGTCCCAAGGCAGGCTCCTAGGCATTCAATATTCCGGATCGGGGTGCTATGTCAAAAACATCACCATCGGGCGCTAAAAAAGGACTACTCGGTATTTTTTTTCTCACCGCGTTACTGAGCGCCGCATTTTCGTTTATCGGCGTCTTTTCTTCTCTCGACAGGAGCCTCTACGATCTGTTTTTGAGGCTGAGGGCAGCTCGGAATCCAATACAGCTTAATCCCCGTATTATACTGGTAGACCTTAACGATTCTTCCCGGAATGAGTTGGAAGAAGAAATCAATTCGCGGCAGGCTTTTGCGGACCTTCTGAACGTTCTAGCCGATTGCGGTTCCGCGGGTGTGGTGAATTTTGTCTTTAAAAACCCGCTGCCCAATGATAGTGCGCTGGTAAAATCTATGGCCAATATAAGCCCCCTTATATTGGCCGTTATACCAGTACCGGAATATCTCGCCAACCTGTCCCATAGTGATCTGGATAGCCGCTCAAAGGAGATTCTGGCTAAAAATGTATGGCATATCAAGGAATTCGGGAATGGCAGCATTCCCTTGGCGCGTTCCTTCATCATGTCCAATCCTGCAATTGCAGGATTGGCTTCCCAGTTAGGGCATATCGGGGTAGAGCACGACACCGACGGCATTTACCGGAAAACACCTCTCTTTTACCGCTGGGACGATGGCGTAATCCCCTCTATGGCTCTGGCGGCAGCGGTTGCCGAACTGCGGGTCGAGCCTTCCTCAATAGAATTCCATCCGGGAAACGCGGTAATTTTACCGGCAGGGCAGGGCGGCGCCCCGGTGAGTATCCCTGTTGACGAATCGGGCTATGTCCGCATTCCATATACATCCCGATGGATAGATAACCAGTACCGGGTTTCTTTCTCTAAAACATCTCAGGCAAATCATAACCGTGCTCTTTTTGAAGAGCTATTCAACGAATTAACTGGCTGCATCGCTCTAATTGCGGATACCAGCGCCTACAAGAAAGATTTCGGCGTTACCCCTATCGAAGCGGTGTATCCCCTTGCGGGAATCCATCAGGCTGTGATGAGCGGTATCCTCAATAATTTATTCTATTACGATCTGCATGCCGGCATCAAGCTCCTTGTGCTGATCATTTTTGGAGCGGCGTCGCTGGTTCTAGGTATGCTAAAAAAAGATGTTCCCTTTCATATCAGTTTTCTCGTTTTATTTCTAATTTACAGTTTCCTTACCTATGCGCTCTGGCAATGGGCCTATACGGCCCCCTGGTATAGTATCGTTATTTTTTTTATGGCATTTTACTGGTTAAGCGGATTCATTTTCCGTCTCTTTTTCCGATACCGCGAACAGCTTCTTTTTAAGACCGCACTGAGCCGTCATTTTTCTCATTCCTTGGCAGAACGTATCAGCGTCGAAGGCAAAACCGGTTTGATTCCTGTCTACAAGGAACTCACCGTCTTGTTTTCAGATATTTCAGGCTTTACAAAATGGAGTTCCGATAAGGAACCCAAGGCGGTCCATACTTTTTTAAGCGATTATCTTGAATCTATGGCCGCCGTCATTTTTGAACACGGAGGAACCGTTGATAAATTCATGGGCGGCGGCATTTTGGCCTTTTTCGGAGATCCTTTTGAACAGGAAGATCACGCGGAAAGGGCTGTACGGACGGCTGTAGCTATGCAGAAAAAAACTGCCGAATTACGGAACACCTGGATGCCCGGCGTCAACCTCCGTGTTCGTATAGGGGTCAGCAGCGGAAGCGTCATTGTTGGAAACCTCGGCACGAAAACGCGGATGGAATACACCGTTATAGGCTCCGCGGTAAACCTGGGGCAGATGATGGAAAGCAACGCCCCTCCTGGCGGCATCCTTATTACCGGTAATACACGGCAGTTAGCCGGCGCGTATTTTTCGTTCGGCGATAAAAAACTCATCGCCGTTAAGGGTTGCGATGAACCTATCGAATGTTATGAGGTAATCTTTTAAAGAGGGGATCGGTTCCACAACTACGGCCTGGGCAGTATGGTGTAACTGTACTTGGCGGTAGCTATAGGTTCCATTTCGGTAAAGGTATCCTCTCTAAGAACCCTTAACCCCCGGCTAATAAGGCTGCGGCTCATCTGCGCCGGGGCTTGGGGAACAAAAGTAAAGGGCCCGTCGTATGCGGCAACAAGGATATATTCGGTTCCATAGGGATATTGAAGAAGAAAACGGGTATTATCCGGCATGGTTCTTGTCTGCCCTCCCCTGATAAACGCGGTATCTTTTTCTCCAAGGGGATAGATGACCTGAACCATATTATCTTTATCGACATGGGTTATTTTAAGGTAGCAATCCCTGCTTGCATATATCTGCAAGGCCAGAAATTCCCCGTCATAGTAAACGTTATTTAATCCGCTCTTTGTTACAGTAAGGGTTATCCGGTTATTCTTGCCCTCATAAGGCTCCATAAGTCTCTGCTTCAAATCATATTGGGTATCCAGAAGATTAAGCAGCGTGGTATCAATGCTCACGGTATTGATGCACTGCCGGCCCGTACCCCTTGCCACTTCGGTGGCATACATCACAAGGCGGTATGCATCGCCTACCTTGCCTATTCTGCCTGATATGATGATCTGGGCGCCGAGTATACGGCCTATGCGCTGGGCGGACTCGTCGCTCACGTATCCTCCGGTCTGATATTTAAGCTCGCCTTCAATCATTTTTAAATTCTGCCTGTCTATAATAGTAAAATTCCCGTTTCTTTGAAAATGCTTCCACAGTTCTTCTATTATATAATTTTTAAGCCTTGTTGTTTCGGCATCCTCGCAGCCGATGATTGCGATATTCCGTCCTTTAGGCAGCCCCTCCATAAAAAAATCCGCCGTATCCTTTAGCGCGTCATCCAGGCTTACACTGGCCTGAGAGAATGCAAAAAATGGAAAAAATAACACTACAAAAAACGGAAAAAACTTTTTCATTTCTATCCTCCTTGAAAATAATTCTATTAATTAGTATATTTCAGATACAGAAAAATTCAAAATAGTTTTTTTGTAACTACTCAGGTATACGTTTTCTCAAGTGCTTTTAACAAAGGCTCTAACCGGCTTATGACGGCGCTGAAACGCGGCGTCCATTACGCTGATCCCCCATATTCCCCCCGTTTCACTTTTTTAAAAATTCCCTAAGCCGTGCAAGCACATCCTCAAAATCCAAAGGTTTGCCGACATGGGCGTTCATACCGGCGTCAAGGCATTTTTCTATATCCTCGCGGAACACATTGGCGGTCATAGCGATGATGGGTATGGTTTTTGCGGTAGGCAAGCCGGAGCGCCGTATAGCCCTGGTTGCCTCGTAGCCGTCCATTTCCGGCATTTGGACATCCATAAAGATCGCGTTATACTTATCGGGCGCTCTACAGTAAAGCTCAAAGGCTTTTTGGCCGTTCTCGGCACAATCAATGGCAAGATGAGTAGGTTCAAGAAGGGAGAGCACTATTTCACGATTGATCTCTACATCTTCGGCCAGGAGGATACTATAACCTTCAAAATTATCTATCTGTTCATGCTGCAAATCAACCGCGCCCTGCTCCAGACCGAGACATTCGTTTATACAATCGGCAATAGCCGAAGGAAAAAGGGGCTTGGGAAGGAATTTATCCACACCGGCTTCTTTTGCCTTATCTTCTATAATGCTCCATTCCGTTGCCGAGATCATGATGACTACATTTTTATTATCGAATCCTGTTGATACTTTATTTTTAATCTGCTGGGTCAGCTCTATACCATCCATCCCCGGCATTTTCCAGTCGATAAAATAGATATCATAGGGGCCGTTACGGATTATACACGCAAGGGCATCCTCGCCGTTGGCGGCAATATCAAAATATATCTCGAAAAGACCGGCAAGCTCCTTAAAAAATTCCAGTGTATCCTCAGCATCGTCCACTGCCAGGATACGCAGATTAGTCCGGTTTACCTTGGGCCCCAGGAATGAGCGGGGCTGTTCTTTACCCCGGTTAAGTTTAACGGTAAAACTGAAGGTAGAACCTGTTCCCTGTTCGGATTCCAGCCATATTTTGCCGCCCATCATTTCAACTATACGCTTCGAGATGGCAAGCCCAAGGCCCGTACCGCCGAACCTGCGGGAAGTAGAGGAATCGGCCTGCTCAAATGAAGAAAATAATTTTGCCTGACGTTCAGGGTTTATGCCTATGCCGGTATCGCTGACACTTATCTTGATAGTACAAATATCGTCCTCTTCCCCCTCAAAATGGGTATAAAGATGAATGGCGCCTTCATCGGGGGTAAATTTTACCGCATTGGAAAGGAGGTTGGTTATTACCTGGGAAAGCCGCTGATCATCGCCAAACAAAACAGGCGGAATATTTTTATCAATATGAACCATAAAATTCTGCATCTTTTCTTCAATACGAAAGTTGATCACATTTACCATTTTTTGGAGCATTTTTTCAAAGTTAAATTCCACTGGCGAAAGTTCAAACTTATTGGCCTCAATTTTGGACATATCAAGGATATCGTTGATAACGCCCAAAAGGTGGGTTGAGGCGTCATCGATTTTGTTAAGGCAGTATTGTTTTTTTTCTATATCGGAAGAAGATTTTGCAATAGCTGTCATACCAATGATGGCATTCATAGGCGTGCGCATCTCGTGGCTCATATTGGCAAGAAAATCACCCTTGGCCTTGCTTGCCCGCTCGCTTTCTTCCAGTGCCGTATCCCGTTCCCGCTCGCGCAATTCCCGCGCCACAGCCCCCGCAATAACACTGCTTACCAGGCTTACAAGCTGCCGGTCGCTGTCGGTCCATTTGCGGGCTTTAAAACATTCTTCAATACTCAAAACAGCCCAGAATCTGGAATCTACATAGAGCGGCGCCATAATGATAGCTTTAACCCCTACTATATTAAACACATGGTATCTTTCCTCCAACAAAGTATCATTACAGTAAATTGGAGAGATTCCGTCTTTTGGCTGCTCCTGGGGGAAGCTGTTTATCAGATCGTTAAGCCCCGCAACCTTGGGAGCGGTAACTATTTTATCGGTTGCCGTCCATACATAAGCCGCCCTGCTCATATCGGAATTCGGTTCGGTAACGCCTATGAGCATACGGCTAACATTTAAGAATTCGCCGGTTATACGGAGCGCGTTGGTAATTAATGAGGCAATATTCTCTTCGGAAATAAAGCTCTGCGCCAGTAAAGACATCAGTTCCTGCTGTTTATAACGCTTAATATAATGTTCTTCTTTCTTTTTATAGATAAAAAAACTTAAAAAACCGCATGCAATGACAAAAACTATAAAGACGATGAGCATAAACAAAAGGATGAAAATGCTGTTCCTCATCTGGATGATCTGCTCGTCTCTTATATCAATTCCCGCAAATACCGCTATGTTCCCCCGATCATCGAATATAGGCGCATACGCGGTAAGAAGACCGTCTTTGTCCCCGACATAATCGTCAAGCCCCAGGATTACCGCCCTGCGCGTATCTATAACCCTTTGAATAGGTTTTTCTATAGGAAAAACTGGGCTTAAAAGTTCGGTCGTTCTTTCCGCGGGATTGTTATCAACAATGAGTTGTATATACTGACCGCCGGAAACTATGCGGAAATAATAGATATATTGTATGCCGTTTTCCCTGCTGTAAGCCAGGAGTCTTTGCTTTATATCCTTGAAGATGGGTTTTTCTTTATCGGCGGGAACCGTAAGCTCCGCAAGTTCGTCAGCGCCGGCCAGGGAGGCGGCCTGGCGGACCGTAACCATGAGCCGTTGATCTATACTGCTATTCAGAAAGACAGAAATATCTTTAATAAAGATATTGATATATACTGATATCACCAACACCATGATTGCGGCGACAGAGAAGAGTATTACTGCAAGGTTATCGTAGAGGATTCTTTTCAACCTGTCTGCCACAATCTTTCCCATTAAGTGTTAAACCCCGCAAGGGCTTTACCGGATAGTTTCTCAGGCAACCTAGCAGCCCATTGATCGGGATTTTTTGCATATTTATGTAAAAAATCCACAAGTGCAATCGGACACGAAGTGTCCGCGGCTGATAGTTTTAATATTTCTTCATTTACCTCATATTCTTCATATTTTATTCTTTTACATTATCAGGCGTCCCGTTTTCC
>JAISQR010000483.1 GCA_031274035.1 Treponema sp.
GCGAAATTCTTGACATGGGCGTTGACTTTGTAAAGACGGATTTTGGCGAACGCATACCCCTTGACGCGGTGTATCATAACGGCGCGGACCCGGTTATGATGCATAATTATTACACCTACTTGTACAACAAAACCGTCTTTGAATTCCTTGAACATAAAAAGGGGAAAGGCAAGGCGTGTCTTTTTGCCCGTTCCGCCGCGGCGGGTTCGCAGAAATTCCCGGTACACTGGGGCGGCGACTGCGAATCAACGTTTGTGGCTATGGCGGAAACACTGCGCGGGGGACTTTCCCTGGGCCTTTCCGGGTTCGGCTTTTGGAGCCATGATATAGGCGGATTTGAAGGTACTCCGGACCCGGCGCTGTTCAAGCGCTGGCTTGCCTTCGGCCTCCTGTCCTCGCATTCAAGGCTGCACGGCAGCAATTCTTACCGTGTCCCCTGGAGCGTTGATGAAGAATCGGCGGAGGTATGCAGATTCTTTACCGGCCTTAAAAAAAGCCTCTTGCCGGAGCTCCTTTCCGCCGCGAATGAGGCCCATGAAAAAGGCGTCCCGGTTATGCGGGCGATGTTCCTTGAGTTTCCCGCCGACCCGGTCTGCCCGTTCTTGGACCGGCAGTATATGCTCGGCCCGGATATACTGGCAGCGCCTCTATTCAGCGCCGACAACACCGTTGAGTATTACCTGCCGCCCGGCAAATGGACGCACATCATAGACGGCCGTGTTGAGGAAGGCGGCAAATGGCTCAAGGAAACCTACGGCTTTCTGTCCCTTCCGCTCTGGAGGCGCGGACAAGGATATTAGCGCTCCGTGCGTCCCATATAATATTTGCCAGGGTGGAAACGTTCATCCTGGCATCGTACCATTTATTGGAACGCAGGATAGTTCATTTCCGCAACAATTACCTTCTTTTTGTGTCAAATAATAGATTGAATCAAAAAAATAAGCTATAGTAGTAGTATCGTTATCAGTTTGAAAGGAGTTTTTCTCATGGAGGCATCTTCTGCTGCACAGATCATTGTTGCAATCATTCCTATTGTGGGTATTGTTATGGGAGCGGTGGTTGTATTCTTTTATCTTCTGTGGAATCATCGCCGCAAGATACTGCTTATCAAGGCAGGACAGTATTCCAGGCCGGAATTTGATCTCCTTTCCTTCAGCTTGCTTGCAGGCTTACTGCTCTCCAGCGTAGGAATCGCCCTGACGGTGTTCCTCACTATGGCTCTGGGCCTTAACTATGGAATTTTAGGCGGTATTATTCCTCTTGCAATAGGGATTGGCTTGCTTGTGTACTATGCAATCAGACGCCATGACAGGGGTCCATGAACCAGAGGGATGAAGCCGATGATCGGATGATCGTAGAACTCATCGTTTCGGGGCAGAAAGAACTATTCCGGCTTCTGATAAACCGTTATGAGCAGGCGGTTTATGGAATGGGTAATGGTTTTTTCCATAATCCGGAGGATATTTCAGATTTTACTCAGGAAGTTTTCCTCAAGGTATTTAGGAATCTTGCCCGTTTTGAGGGAAGGTCGCGGTTTTCTACCTGGCTCTATAAGATTGCCTATAATACGGCGGTGAACAGCGTTACCCGGAAGAAGGATTACCGCAGCCTTGCCGAAGATGAGGCCGCGGCGGAAGAGGATAGTCCTGAACGGAAACTGCTGAGGGAAACCGCAAGGCAGGCAGTAATGGAAGCGGTATCCATGCTTCCTGAGCGTTATCGGATATGTGTAGACCTCTTTTTTTTCTATGATAGGTCATATCAGGAGATAGAGGCAATTACGGGCTTTCCGGTAAACACGATAAAGTCCCATGTATTTAGGGCTAAAAAAATACTGCGGGAAAAACTGGGAGATTACCGGGATATATAAGGAGAATTTGTATGACATGCCGGTCTGTTATGGATAAGATATACGATTTAACGGGTGAAGAATCCATCCCGTTTCTGGTTCATCTGGAGATAAGCCTGCACCTCCTGTTCTGCCCCCGCTGTACAGAGGAGCTTAAAAACTTGGAGGCTGTCCAGGATATTATGAGGAACGGGTTCTTTCCGGCTTCCCCGGGGATTGAAGATGCTATTATGGCAAGACTCTCGGAGAATGCAGGAAGCGGGGAGTTTTTAGATATACCTGCGGATGAAGCGCTTCCTTTCATCTCGGATCCTTTGATACATCCTGATTTCCCCTCCGGCCTGTCCTTCCGTAGCTGGGTAATCACCGGTATTATCATCCTGGTATCCCTCAGCACCGTTTTTTTCGGCATGGATTTTGAAAATATGGCCCGCAGCCAGGGGTCATCCTTCCTAATTCCTGTCGGAATAACCATAGGCGTAGTTTTAACCTGTTATGGAGCGTTTTTTATCGCCAGCCACCTTAAAGAACTATCAGATCGCTTCGGATTACATTGACAATATCCTTGCCGGGCTTTATCCTTATCAATATGAACATTTCTACATATACAGTTAAGCCGAAACTTCCTCCCCCTCTAAAACCCTTGGAAGAGATAGCTCGAAATCTCTGGTTGTCATGGAATTTCGATGCGGTACAGCTCTTTATCCGTTTGGATTATGATGTCTGGCTTCAATCTCAGCAAAGTCCGGTACGGTGTCTGGGCATGGTGAGCCAGAAACGGCTTACCGAGGCAGCCAAGGACGATTCGTACTTGGCTGCCCTCAACGAAGTATACAACCGTTTTGTCCAGTACAAGAAGGGCGATACCTGGTATCACGGTCCGCGGAAGGATGTGGTGGCCTATTTTTCTATGGAATATGGGATGGATGTTTCCCTGCCCATATATTCAGGCGGGTTGGGTATCCTCTCCGGGGATCACATGAAGACTTCCTCCGATATGGGCCTTCCGCTCGTTGGTATAGGGCTCCTCTACCGGCAGGGCTATTTTACCCAGCGTCTTAACGCCGACGGTTACCAACAGGAGAGTTATCCTGAAAACGACTGGTATAATATGCCGGTCGAGCGGAAAACCGATAGAAACGGTGTTCCTATCAAGATTACCGTTGATCTGACCGGACGGCAGGCGGCTGCTCAGATATGGGAGGTCAAGGTAGGACGCTCTTCGCTCTACCTGTTGGATACTAATATTGAGGAGAACGCACCTGATATACGGAATATTACCGCCGCACTCTATGGCGGTGATAAGGAAACCAGAATCCAGCAGGAAATCCTTCTGGGTATAGGCGGTATTCGCGCGCTCCGCGCTATGGGGATAAACCCTGCCGCGACGCACATGAACGAAGGGCACGCAGCCTTCCTCGGCCTAGAGCGTATCCGCGAACTCATGGCGGATAAGGGGTTCAGCTTCGATGAAGCCAAGGAATCGATCTGGCCTACGAATATTTTTACGACCCATACGCCCGTTCCTGCCGGTAATGAACGTTTTGATATCGGCCTTATCGACAAGTATTTCCATTCATGGCCTGGTATCCTGGGTATTTCCTGGAAAGACTTCCTCGGCCTTGGCCGCGTCAATCCTAATGACGATCATGAAACCTACTGTATGACGGTTCTGGCCCTTAAACTTGCGGCCTATGCCAATGGCGTCGCCAAGCTGCACGGCGTAGTATCGCGAGAGATGTGGAAGGGCCTTTGGCCCGGCCTCCCCCTGCACGAAGTCCCTATACAGCATGTTACCAATGGCGTACATCCCCGTACCTGGGTATCAAGCGGCATGGTGGAACTGCTGGATCGTTACTTTGGTCCGCGTTTTGAGGATGAGCCGACCGACTTGGCCATTTGGGAGAGGATGGATCGTATATCCGACGAGGAACTCTGGCGTACCCATGAACGGCGCCGTGAACGGCTTGTAGCCTTTGCCCGGGATCGGATACGGGAGTACTACCGGCGGACGGGGGCGGTGGAACGGCGAATACGCCAGGCCGAGGACGCACTCTCCCCCTATGCGCTTACACTCTGTTTTGCCCGCCGTTTTGCTACTTATAAGCGGGGCAACCTTCTTTTAAGGGATCCTGAGCGGCTGTTGCGCCTGGTTAAAGATAACGAAAAGCCTGTCCAACTTATCTTTGCCGGAAAGGCCCATCCTCACGATATGCCCGGTAAAGAGCTTATCCGCGAGATTATCCACTTTGCGGAAAAATACGATGTTACAAGCCGTATCGTCTTTATCGAAAACTACGATATAAGCGTAGCCCGTTATCTTACAAGCGGCGGCGATGTTTGGCTCAATACCCCGCGGCGCCCGATGGAAGCATCAGGGACAAGCGGTATGAAGGCGGCCATGAACGGCGTCCTCAACTGTTCAATCATGGACGGCTGGTGGGACGAAGCCTATAATCCAGAGGTAGGCTGGGCCATAGGACACGGTGAACAGTACAATGATGATCAGGTGCAGGACGATATTGAGAGCAAGGCCCTCTACGACCTTCTGGAACGCGATATAGTACCGCTCTTCTACCAGCGCGGACGGGACGGACTTCCCCGCGAATGGATTAAACGGATGAAAACCTGCATGAAGGAAATCGGTCAGTCTATGTCCAGCCACCGTATGCTTATGGACTATTCCAACCAGTTCTACTTCCCCGCGCTGAAAAACTACCGCCGTATTGTTAAGGATGACTATGCCGAATCCAAGTCCCTGGCTGCTTATTTTACAAAACTGCGCCAAAGTTGGGACAGCCTCCACATCGTTAAGATTGAATCCAACGCAAAGCCGATAATGCAGCGCGGCGACTCCCTTACCGTTACCGCCTACATTGAACTTGGCGCACTGAACCCCAACGAACTCCAGGTCGAGCTTTATTATGGCGCGGTGTCGAATCAAAGCAACGATATTACCCATGCCAAGCATAACGAAATGAAGGCTGCCGGTCAGGAAGGGAACCTCTACCTTTACCAAATTAAAATCGAATGCGAGGATACTGGTTTCCAGGGGCATACCATAAGGATTCTGCCTAAACACGAAGCCCTGATCCATCCATACCGGACCGGGTTTATCAAGTGGGCTTAATAGGCGAATGAGAAACAAAGCCTAGGAGCCTGTGGGACTTTGGTGAATTTTTGCATATTCATGCAAAAATTCCGATTAACGGGGCTCCGCGAACCGGAGGTTCGATGGGAGTTTGCAA
>JAISQR010000493.1 GCA_031274035.1 Treponema sp.
GTCGGCCCTGGTCTTTGCTACGCAAAGCCCTTATCCGGGCCGCCAAAACGTCGTAAACATTCGCCAGGCGATGATATTGTCTATCCCCTATTGGGATTTATTACTCTATCTTATTACGGGATAAGGAATTAGTCAACTACTTTTTGATACCAGGGCTTATCAAGAAATACCAATAATGACAAGATATTGCAATCACATCTGCAATCATTTCAGCCTTGAAAATCTTAGTTGTTCCATTCGAAATATAAAATTTTGTAGATTACGGTCCCATGAAAAATATCCCCAAATATAGCATATACCGACCTATACTCCGAGCCGGGGGTATCTAACTACCCTTTTTACCAGAAACTCCATCCGGGCCCGTTTAAGATAGGTCTTTTTTACAACTCTTGCCGTTAAAAAACCGCATATTTTTCAGACCAAGGATACAACCTGTTTTCTATTTTCTACGGGATAAAGCAAAAAAGCAAAGCATTATAAAAAACCGGAGGAGAAAATCAATATCCATCATTGTGGTTAATCAACGACCACAGGGAAAAATGACTGCTCCCAAAGGACAATTACCCTTAACCCCCCCCTAAAATTGTTGCGCAAGCAGCAACTTTATATCTGATCCAGAGCCAGGGGTATATCCAATTGTCTTTTTTGCCTGAAAGCACATCCAGGCCCTAATACGGCGCCGTTTTTTGTCCTCCGAAGTCTGGCGGGAAGCTCCTGTTTCTTACCTCTATGGCCCGGTTTCTTTTCTGTTCTTCCACAGGGCAAAGCCCAAAGGCAAAGCGGCGTAAAAAATCCAGCATCCCCCACCCGAAAGAAATTCAAAAAGGTCAAAAGGCCGTAAGACCCTTCACCACGCTCCGGGCATCCCGGCCTTTTCCCGGTTAGACTAAGGGGATTAAGGCAGAGGCACATTTCCTCCAGAGCTTAACATCACCTCGCATATTAGTGGCATTATTCTTTCGGCCGCTGTATTTCACATTACCTTCACCCTTACCGCATTATCCCGTCCCATCAGCCGCATAAGTCCGCCGTTACTTCTCCTCCGTGCCATCACCTCCGTGTCCGGCCTCCGGTTCCATGCCGGGCAAGCCCAGCATCCCGGCTCAGGCCTCCCATGCACACAACCAGGCGGCGGAGTGTCCCGTACCGCCGCCGACCCTCCGTTTCCGCATATTCTCCGCATACTACAGCACTTACCCGCTCATATAAGCACCGTGGGGAACTATGCGTAATAAGCTTACCCAGGACCGCTTCTTCCCATCACTCTAAACGTACTTCAGTGGTGGTGTGGCGCGGCATATATTGTCCCTCCCCCTCGCCGCTGGGCTTCCCCCCGCTCAAAAACAATAAGGTATGCAGTGTAGGCAAGGCTAAATCAGGCTGTTATCCGTTTATCGGCGGCCTTTTTTTCACCCTTACCCTATTTCTTCCCCGATAAGCGCCCCGATAACCAATAACCGTTCTTTATCCCAGTTGAACTGGGTTGGGCTTTCATACCCCACCGCATACGCCGCACTTTCAGCAGTTGCGCAACGGTTTTTTGCTTACAGAAGGCGCCTCATACAGCCGCAGCTGCTTCTGAAACTGAAGCGGACTCATACCCGTGATCCGGCTGAAATGATGGCAAAATGAAGCCGATGGCATATCCGCTCCGGGGTATCAAGCAGATTAACCAGACGCAAGACAGCTTCCAATAGTTCAAGACAGACCTCCGCTACCGTTATCCCCTTGTAAGTCTGGTCAGTAGCTTCAAGCACCCCCGTCTATCCCCGGTTCACCTTGATCCGTTCCGCGAATTCCTTTTGATTAAACCCCAGCGCCTTACGAACTTCGAGAATATGTTGATTGTTATTGTTTTCCAATATTTATTGTCGATAAGGCCGTTTGCTTTGGCGTAAGGCCCACATATCCCTGCCGTTCTGCTCCCAATCTTCTATCCGCAGGGCTTTTTCTTCTTCGCTGTACCTTGGTCATTCCTTTTACCCTGTCCGAGAACGGCTATTTTGACGGTCAAGGATAATTTCCATATTTACACCAAGCAATAGTAACTTCTTTATATAAAGATGATATTTACCAATCATAGAACTTCCCCATTTGAATCAATTACAGTCTTATACCAGTAAAATGATTTTTTCTTTTTCCGCTTCAATGTACCTTTTCCTTCATCGTCACGGTCAACATAAATTAGACCATAGCGTTTTTTCATTTCACCTGTACCCATAGAAACCAGGTCTATACAGCCCCATGGCGTATAGCCGATCAATTCTACACCATCCTCTATAACGGCTTTCTTAAACTCCTGAATATGCTTTCGAAGGTAATCGATCCTCTGGTCATCATTGATGCTGCCGTCTGTCTCGATTTTATCCACAGCCCCTAATCCGTTTTCAACAATGAACAGCGGTTTTTGATAACGGTCATACAAATGATTTAAGGCGATTCTTAATCCTTGTGGATCAATGGGCCAGCCCCAATCTGTTGATGCCAAATAAGGATTCTCTTTGCCCATTAACTGGCCCATCATTATATTGGATTCATCGCTCTCATCGACGATACGGCTGTCATAATAACTGAAACTAATGTAATCCACGGTGCCGTTTTTTAGATCTTTCAAATCTTCCTGTGTAATATCAAGTTCCACGCCGATACTTTTTAATATGGCTTTCGCTTTGTTTGTATAATACCCCCTTGCCTGCACGTCGGAAAAATAGTAGTGACGATCCATTACCTTCATCTGCGCAACTTGATCTTCCGGCTTACAGGTAGCCGCATATGTAGTCGGATGTAACATCATCATGCCAATTTTGAAATTCTGATTTATCTCATGTCCGAGCTTTACCGCTTTTGCGCTTGCCACCATCTGATTATGCGCCGCCTGATAGCAAATTTGCTTCGCGTTCTCAAGTCCTTCTGTTCTTATCCCTGCGGGAACATGCGGAAAAATTACGATGGATTGTATTTCATTGAAGGTTATCCAATATTTAACCTTGTCCCTGTACCGCCTGAATATCACATTGCAGTATTTTACAAAGAAATCAATAAGCCTGTGGTTACTCCATGAACCATATTTTTTTACGAGCTTATACGGAGTTTCATAATGGGATATGGTAATAACAGGTTCTATTTTGTGCTTTAGCAGCTCATCGAACAGACAGTCGTAAAATTTCAATCCGGCTTCGTTGGGCGTTTCGTCATCGCCGTTTGGAAATATCCTTGTCCAGGCAATGCTTGTTCTAAAGCACCTAAAGCCCATCTCCGCAAAAAGAGCTACATCTTCCTTGTAACGGTGATAGAAATCTATGCCGTCGTGATTGGGATAGTATTTTCCCGGGATTACACCGTCCGTATATTCCCTTCTCTTATCTCGTGTTCCGGCGGTCATACAGTCCGCCGTGCTGATCCCCTTATCGTCAACATTCCAGGCGCCTTCACACTGGTTTGCCGCAACCGCGCCACCCCACAAAAAATTATCCGGTAGTTTTTCCATAACTTTATTCCCTTAAAGATTTGCAGCGATAAAGTAAGAATCATTGACGGCTTCCAAAACCTGGGCGACCCTGAAACAATCACCGAGCATCGCCGTTTCCGGTGTGATTCCATAAAATGAAAAGGCCATGTCCTTTTTGGGTTTCATCCCGACAGCAAGGAGTATGTGATCGGCTTTGATGTATTCTTCTTTGCCGTTTTTGCCTGCAAGAACCACTCCATCTTTTTTGATTTCCTTTACAGACGTTTCCAGCCTGATTGAAGGTTTGTTATCGCTGTCTTTAATCGCATTGTAAAGGCCGTGGCGGTAAAGCCAGTTGCCGTTTTTCGCAAGCGCGTCTTGCATCTCAACGACAGTTACGTTGTTCTTCCTGTTTGCGAGCTCAAGCGCTATCTCGCTTCCTATCATCCCGCCTCCGATTATAACTACATCTCCCTTAACGCTGTCGATCCTTGGGTATATGTTTGCTGCCTGTACGGCGTATTCCGTGCCGGGAATCCCAGGCGTGATGAAATCAGCGCCAATAGCGATCAAAATCGCGTTTGGCACAAGGCTTTTTACATAATCGTATGAAGCCTCGGTACCAAGCTGTACTTCCACACTTGACCTACTGATATGCTTTTTCAGGTATTCCCGGTATTTTCTCAAGTCGCTTTTATAGTCGCCATAATCCGCATGAATCAAATTCCCGCCAAGTTCTCCCGCCTTTTCAAGCAGAATAACCTTATGGCCCCTTTCACTGGCAATGAGCGCCGCATTCATTCCGGCAGGGCCTCCTCCGATTACCACCACCCTTTTTGGAGAATCGGTTTTAACCGGTTTAAGGGGTACTCTGTTTTCCCTTCTGAATCTGGGGTTAACGGAACATTGCGTATTCGCGTGTTCGGTTGATATATGATAACAGTGCAGGCATCGCAGGCAGGGGACAATATCCTCGTCACGTCCTTCCTGCGCTTTTTTCGGCCAGAAAGGATCGGCAATAAGCTGTCTGCCGAGCATGACCATATCAACCTTTCCGTTGGCTATCAATTCATCCGCCGCTTTTGGATCCGATACCCCGCCGACAATACAAACCAGCGCCTTGCTTTCTTTTTTTACTTTTTCGCAGAACTCAAGGTTATACATCCGGGGGATAAAGATGGTTGTATGACTATATGTATTCGCCGTGTAATTTTCAATTGTCCCGCCATAACAGTCCATGCCGCAGGAAACATTGATGATATCAACATAATTCTCAACCGATTTGATAAAAGTGAGCATATCCTCCTCGGCAAATGTTTCCGGGACCTTGAGGGATCGGCTCAGCCTCATCATAACAGGATAATCATCCCCAACCGC
>JAISQR010000504.1 GCA_031274035.1 Treponema sp.
ACAATACCCTCGACTCGGTGGACAACAAAATAAAAGACATGTCCCGGGTTTCCCTGATCGCCTTTTCCGATGAAATAACCCTGGATATTCTGCAAAATATCGACTCCTATAGTTATGCCCAAAGGTTACGAAGCCTTGATTACCTAAGAAGTCTCTGGACTAAATTGATCAGCATCAGAAATGACATACGAGGGGTTTATCTTTTTAATGAGGATCAGTTAATTTTTTATCAAACTACAACCAACCATGTGGTAAGAAGCAACTATGCCATGGATAAATTTATCGCGCGCCTGGAAGCGGCGGAGGCTATGTCGGCCTATGGGACGGCAAATCACCGGCTCACTGTTTCAACCCAGCCTGATTTTCTGCTGAGTGGTGATAAAAACGATCCTTTCCATGACCCTTACGAAAATTTCTGTATTAATATAATTCGGGAAGTTAAAACATTTTCACCGAATAAACGAATCGGCCACATCTTATTGGTTACCCCCGTTTCGACCCTTGAAGAAACCCTGGCCGAATTCAACGGTTCCAATTTTTTCTATTTATTATTCGACAAATGCGGAACCGTCATGTTCAGTGGAAGGGATTCGAATTTAGGACAAGAATTGAAGACTCTGGCCCCTGAAATATATTCGGCCCTTGATGGTCCCACAGGGGTCTTTAACGGATATTTTGACGGGATAAAATCACTGATCATGTACCGGAAGTCGTCTTACAGCGGTGTCACCCTCCTCACCGCAACGCCCCTGCGGTATATTTACCGGAGCACCCTCTTTTTTATCGGTATTTTAATCGCCATTTACGCGGTTGTTACTTCAATTGTAATTACACTAACCGGAAAATTCACCAAGATCATACTTGACCCCATCCATGTTCTGTCAATCGCCATGGTTAATTTCAGCAAAGAAACCATCAAGGATCAACTGCCCGTGGACAGCGAGGATGAGGCGGGACGGCTCACCGCCGCCTTTAATACCATGAAAAAAACCATAGACGAGTTAATCATTGCGGAATATGAAAATACCATCAAGCTCAGGACCATGCAGCTCAGGCAAAAAGAAGCGCAGTTCGAAAATCTGCGGGGGCAGATAAACCCGCATTTTCTGTACAACACCCTGGACAATATCCGCATTAAAGCCGCCCTCAATGGGGACAACGAAACCGCCGAGATGATCATGCTCCTGGTGGAATTCTTCCGGGGCAACATGGAAGCGGCCGCCCATTTGACACCCATTGCCCATGAGATAAAGCTGATACGGATTTACCTGACCTTAATGCATTACCGTTATCCTAATCTGGAATCCGTTTTTGAGATTGAAGAAGATCTACTGTCAATTAAAATACCCGGTTTTATTCTCCAGCCGATTGTAGAGAACAGCCTGCTCCACGGCTTAAAATCGGTAAATTATATGGGCAAGATAACCATTTCCCTAACACGGGATGTTAGTCAAAATAATATTATTCTGATAAAAATATCGGACAATGGCATTGGGCTTAATGAAAAGTCACGAAAAAAAATAACGGGTATCCTGTCTGAAACGGATACAGTATACAGCGATGAGTATATAGGCATCTCCAATGTACAGCAGCGGCTCCGTATGTTTTACCCCGGGGAATGTGGTTTGTTTTTTGAGGACAATCCAGGCGGCGGCCTCACCGTAATAATAAAAATAAAAGAACAGGTAGATAACTCAATAATTATGGGGTAACATAATCTTACATGTTTGTAAGGTATGTAGTAAATAAGTAAGGAGAAGCTTTATGAACAAGAAGAACAAGTGGATTGCTATTACGCGATGGTGTATTGGTGCATTGGTACTCACCGTACTGCCTATCATGGCCTCATGTAACCGCGGGGGAAACCGGGAAAACCAAATAACGGAAAAAGACAAAGAAGTAAATTTGATATTCCGTACCTGGAGTCCCTCACCCGGGGATGAGTGGGAGCAAACAATGGCGGCATGGAACGCAAAGAAGACCGGCATTAACGTGGAGCTCCAACAGTTTCAATATTCCGATCATGTCCAGGCGCTGAAAGTCAATATCGCCTCAGGGGAAGGTCCGGATCTCTACGGTCTTCAAACGGGTGCGATAATGAAGGAATTCCAGGATTTTACTCTGGATGTTGCGCCAAAGGCTGTCGAAACCTGGGGCTCTGACTGGGAGAAAAAATTCCTGCCTTCACTAATGGAAATGGTGAAAGGAAGTCTGGATAGTTACTACGGCCTGCCCCTGGGTAGTAATTATGCCGGTCTTATTTGGGCAAATATGTCCTATTTTGATAAATATAACGTAAAAATTCCGGTGAATTATAATGATCTGTTGGCTGCTGCAAAGACATTCCGGGCTAACGGTGAATTACCATTACTCATCGGTGCAAAAGATGACTGGATTAACCTGGATATGTTTATCAATATTGCCGCCGATATTAACGCCTCCAAATTATATGACGCAATAGAAGGAAATGTTCCCTTTACGGATCCGGAAATAGTGCAGGCTATGACGATCTGGAAAAATCTCTTTGATAATGGCATATTTCAGGACGGCGCCTTGGGAGTAAACGTGTACAACGATATGTCAACACTATTTGAGACTGAGAAAAAGGCTCCCCTGATATGTAACGGCGCCTGGGTTGTCAACGGCATTGATAATTTTGGTACCGGCGAAACCTATGATGTATTTACTATTGATTGGAACAACGACGGCAAACCGGCGCCGGTAGCGCCAAATGTAGAAGTTGTCCTTTCTATAAACAAGGAAGGTAAACATCTTAATGAGACATGGTTGTTCTATTCATGGTTTGTGACCGAAGGGATACGGTATATTATCGATTACAATATTCAGTATCTGCCGGCGCAGGTGGATCATACTATCAATGCCTCAAAATTTTCACCGGAAATGCAAAAGGATCTTGGCAAGATTCTCGCCATCGGACAAAGCCGGGCCGTAGGCTACCGTGAAATCGCCTACCCTCGTTTGAAGCAGACTATCGCGGATCAACTCAAGGCAGTTGTCCTTGGCGAGTCGACGCCTCAGGCGGCGTTACAGATTATTGAAACTGCCTCTAGGGCTGAAAAACGGTAAAAAATACCATTTTGCAACAGTACTTATAAATAAAACCGGTTAGGGCGGTTATATCCAACGCCGCCCTTGCTAATGTCAGCCCAATTCAAACGGTTGGTTACATCAAATTGAGTAATCCACAGGGAGACCAATGGTATGAAGCCATGGATACGGGAAGAAGTTATGCAAAAGGCGGCAGCTATTGAAGAGGCGGCTAAAATTGTATAATCTTTTCAAAAATGACGCTCCCCGCGGCAAGCCGCAGGGAGCGTCGTTGGATAGGAAATTTATTATACTGGCCGGGTCCATACCCCGATCCGAAGATGTTAAACACAAGTTCCGTATTGTTACCTTTGCGCGGCAAGCCGCGGGGTATGGACCCGGCCTTCCAATCAACAAGGAGAATAATTGCTATGACCAACCGTGAACGTTTTCTTGCCGTGATGGAATATCGATTCACCGACCGGGTTCCTAATTGGGAAGCCGGCGTATGGCCCCAAACGATAGAACGCTGGGAACAGGAAGGACTGGATCCGCGTACCGTAAACTGGGATTGGTTCACCGGTGATGAATACTTTCATAATGACATGCGTGAGTATATCGACATCAACCTTGGCATGCTACCGCCCTTCGAGCGTCAGGTACTTGAAGTCACCGATCGCTATGAAATCGTACGGCAATCCAATGGTATTACGACGAAAGCTCTGATCGAAGGCACCGTAAATGGCGGACGCATGAGCATGGATCAATATCTTTCCTTTCCCGTTGAAACAATGGATGATTTTGTACAACTCAAAAGACGTTTTGTCGCCGGACAAGCGGCGCGCTATGAACCCGGCTGGAAAGAATTTCGGCTTGAGGGCTGGCGGAACCGTAAACACGTACTGGTAGGAGGACGCAATTGCTCTACCCTGGGTTTCTACTGGCGCGGCCGTGAATGGATGGGAACGGAGAACCTCTCCTATGCCTGGTATGATAAGCCGGATCTCTGCGATGCTATGATGGAGTTCATCGCCGAGTTTACCATCGGGACACTACAGCCGGTACTCGACGAAATTGCCCCGGATTACATTTTTATCAATGAGGATATGGCTATGAAGTCAGGCCCCTTGCTCAGTCCTGACACCTACAAGCGTTATATTTTCCCGCATATGCGCCGTCTCGTCGATTTTATTAAGAGCAAGGGCGTACCTTATGTCGTTGTTGACTCCGACGGCAATACTGAACCGCTAATTCCACTTCTGCTTGAAGCTGGCGTTGACGGGCTCTGGCCCATAGAAAGGGCGAGCGAGAATATGGATCCGGTCCAATTGCGTAAAAAATATGGGCATGACCTGCGTATTTGGGGCGCCGTTGACAAACGCTGTATAGCTGCCGGACCACAAGCTATTGACAAACATCTGCGAACAATGGTTCCGCTGATTGAGGACGGCGGATTCATCCCGACTGTGGATCACACGGTACCGCCGGACATCTCTTTGGAGAACTACCTTTATTATGTTGGACAAAAGGAGAAACTATTGAGGGGGAAAAGCTTTTGACACCGCTAATTCTTCCTATTAGGAGGAGATCAAATTCCGCAAAACATGGCCAATTTTTTTTTGAAGTGCGAATTTAAGAAAATGAGTAAAAATGACACACTTTTGGTATAATATAATAAAAGAACAGATGATAAAAAATCAACTAACTTATTGCTAGATAAAGAGATACGTACTTTTAAAAGCACAAGAAAAAGTAAAATTTATTGTACAACACTTGAAAAAAGAAGCAAAAAGGCTGTATTTTTTCGCACTTCAAAAAAAATTCCGCGTATGATATTATGTATAAACTTATGCTAACCATGAGGAGGAAGGTATGGTACTAAACTTCAAGACCTACAAAGACAAGGTAATGGGATGCTGGGCCGGCAAGAACATCGGGGGGGTGCTGGGCGCCCCCTTTGAGGGGATCAGGCAGGTGGTAACGGGTGTTGATTTTTACACCCAGGATCTTTCCAAGGGCCCGCCGCCAAACGACGATCTGGATTTACAGATAGTCTGGCTTGCCGCGGTGGAACGGTACGGCCGGAACGTAAACGCCTCAATTCTCGGCGAATACTGGCTTTCCTATGTCATCCCCAACTGGGTGGAATACGGAACCGGCAAGGCGAATCTGCGGGCCGGGCTGGAACCTCCCCTGGCGGGCATGATCGATAACACCTACAAGGACAGCTGCGGCTGTTTTATCCGGTCCGAAATCTGGGCGTGCCTCGCCCCGGGACAGCCCCAGCTTGCCGCCCGCTACGCCTATGAGGACGCCATCGTGGATCACCAGGGGGAGGGCATGTACGGGGAGGTGTTCTGCGCCGCCCTCCAGAGCGCCGCCTTTGTGGAAAGCGATTCCCTCAAACTCATTGACATCGCCCTCTCCTATATCCCCGAAACAGGCGCCGTGGCCCGGTGCGTCAAAAA
>JAISQR010000508.1 GCA_031274035.1 Treponema sp.
GCGGTTTTACTTTTAACCGCGAAAAACACGAAATGCACAAAAAGAAAACAACCGGCAAGGACACGAAGGGAGGAAAGAAGCGTTCTGACAAAAACCTTTGTGCGCCTTTGTGCTCCTTGCGGTTAAAATTCTTCAAATTTGGGTGTTTTCGCGGTACTTGGAAGCAGCGTACTTTGCTTTTTCGTGTTTTTTCGCGCCTTTCGCGGTTTGAATTTCTTAAAAGTGAGTCCCCTCCGAAAAGGGACTTTTTTGCAAATTTGACATTTCTGGAAAAAGAGTGTCAATCACCCCTGCCTCTCTTCTGAATCTCTTTGACACATAGAGAACTTGGTGATATACTAGCAACCTGTAGGACTTGTGGAATTTTTGCTCAGTGTGCCTTTGGCACACCTTCATGCAAAAAATCCCGATCAATAGGCATGCTGTACTCTTCGAGTATTCGGAGTTTGTAAATCTTGGAAAAGAGGTATTAGTATGATCAATGTAGCTATTATTGGTACGGGTAATATATCGACCCAGCATATCAAAGGGTATCTTGAGTTTAAGGATAGGTGCAAGATCACGCACTTGGTGGATATTTACCCGGAAAAATGCGAGGAAAAGAAGAAAACCTTCGGTTTGGATGACGCAGAGGTTCACAGCAGCCACAAATCGATACTTGAAGCCGCGGATGTAGACCTGGTGAGCGTCTGTACGCCGCCGTATGTTCATGCGGAAATAGCCATAGATTTTCTTAACGCGGGCAAAAATGTCATCTCGGAAAAGCCCATGGCCGCCTCGCTTGAAGAATGCGACGCCATGATTGCAGCCGCGGAGAAGAGCGGCAAGGTTTTCTCGCCCATAGCGCAGAACCGTTTCCGCGATCCTATTATGAACCTGAAGAGCGTCCTTGACAGCGGGAAGATAGGCAAAGTTGTCCATGCCCAGATCGATTCGTACTGGTGGCGCGGTCATTGCTACTACGACCTCTGGTGGCGCGGTACATGGGAAAAGGAAGGCGGCGGCTGTACGCTGAACCATGCGGTACACCACATTGATATGCTCGGCTGGATGCTCGGCCTGCCCAAAAAGGTCAGCGCCATGATCAGTAACGCGTCCCACGACAATGCCGAAGTTGAAGACATTTCCGTAGCAAGTATGCTCTATTCAGGCGGCCTGTGCAGCGCCGGTGCGCTTGCCCAGGTAACAAGTTCGGTGATCCACCACGGGGAAGAACAGCAGGTTATCTTTCAGGGTGAAAAGGCCCGCATCTCGGCGCCGTGGGAAGTTTATGCCTCTACGTCAAAACCGAACGGCTTCCCTATCAAAAACACTGAACTTGAAAAAGAACTTACCGAATATTACGAATCCCTACCCCAAATGCCGTATATTGCCCACACCGGACAGATCGACAATGTACTTACCGCCATCGAGACCGGCGCCGATTGGCTTATCAAGGGCAAGGACGGAAGGCTTACCATAGAACTTATCACGGCTATTTACAAGGCGGGCAGCGAGGGGCGCACGGTGGAACTTCCCCTCCAAAAGGACGATCCCTTTTACACGGTTGCCGGTATCTTGAAGAGCGTTCCCCATTTCTACCAGAAATCCGCGTCCGTGCAGGACTTGAGCGGTTCTATTACGGTGGGAAGCGAGTATAAGAAGTAGGGGGCTTTTGTGAGCGGCTGGGAGTTTGTAAGGTATAAATTTGCAATAAATTGCAAATTTATACGATTTTTAGGCAAAGCCCCACAAACTCCTAGCAGCCGGCCGCTCAGTTCCTGTTTTTATCGCTTCTATAAACGCATAAATGCTCTGCGGCGAGCCAAGAGGCAGGGCCCTTTTTCCGTCAATAAGTAAACGGTTCCCTTCTGCCTGGCTGTCAATGCAGCCTATCATGCGCCCCTGTTTTTCCGCAAAGCGGACCGTATACATAGTTCCGCCTGAAACGCCGGTTTCTATAACGCAGACCGCACGGGAAAGGCCGCTTTGCAAGCGATCCCTTACGACAAAGTATCCGGGTCGCGGCCGTATACCCGGTCTGTACTCGGAAACCAGCAAACCTTGTTTCTCCACAATAGCCCGTGCCAGGGGCCGGTTTTGCGCGGGGTAGCAGTAGTCCAGGCCGTGAGCTAAGACCGCGATAGTAGGGCTATTGTATTCCAGGCAAGTTTCATGGGCTATGGTATCGCAGCCCCGTGCAAGGCCGCTTACAATGCAAAAGCCGTTTAGCGCTATGGCCGTGGTAAGGGCCTTCCCCTGGTCCTGAGCGGCGGGGCTCGGCTCTGTCGTACCTATCACCGCTACGGCTTCGGCCCTGTCAAGAAGCCTTATATTGCCTTTCGCGTAAAGCACCAAGGGAGGCGCCGGAATCCTTGCAAGGACTTGGGGGAAGGGCCCTGTGTAGGGGCTCAGTATCACTATCCCCTGCTTTTGCGAATCTTCAATTATCCTTAGAGCCTTGTTATAGGCCCTTTCCAGTTCTGACAGGGGCAGTACAGGCATTGCCGTACCGCACGTATATTTAGCCCAGTCAAGAAGATCCGGCAGGGAGGAAATGCCGGTGTCTGTAGTACCGGCGATAGAGCGGATTCGCACCTTCAACGAAGGTATTTCTATCAGCGTAAGAAGGTATTCAATCTTCAGCATATTTAATAAAATTAACCATACTTAGAGATTTTTCCAAAATTTCAGTTTTTGAGAATGCGCGGATATAATACCCAAGAGCCCGCTAAGAACCCGCTCACCGGTTCGCGGGGGAGGGTTCGCGGGGGAGCTTTAGGGCGGGTAGGCAAGTTTATATAAAGCCGCGCCTAAATAGGAGCCGCGGACACTTCGTGTCCGATTGCGCGTGTGGATTTTTTGCTCAGTGTGCCTTTGGCACACCTTCATGCAAAAAATCCCGATCAATGGGCATCCTTACGCAGTTTGTAAGGTAAAAAACCGCCTAATCAGCGGTTTTTTAAGGTTTTATGTGCGAAGCGCAACAAACTGCTAGGGATGGCCCCGTCAGGGCGCTGCCCCGGCCCGGAAAGCCGAGACAGGATGTCGATTCCTGGAGGGCAAGTCCATGAAGGCCCAACGTTAATTTCTTATAATATAAGGAATTATAGAATTTTGACTGACTGGATTTGGATGTTTATCTTTGGAAGGGTCATTCCAAGATTCCTCCGTTGTTCCTACAGACCATCGTTAAATCTTCCACCGCGTAGTCAAAGGAAAGGGTATGCTCCGCATCGTAGCACTCCATGAGGAAATCTATACTGGATTTCCCCTTGTTTGATGGACAGCGGTTTAAGCCGCTTGGTTAGTTGTTAATGCTACCGGTCCAGCATATCCGAGCGCAGAGCGTCTACGCTTTTGGTTGTAATAAATCTCGATGTATTCAAATATCGCCGTTTTTACTTGCCCCTTGCTATGCCCCCCTCCAGAACATCCAGTTCCCTTTGACCAGAGCAATGGCATTAAAGGAATTGACGGCCTTGCGGTAACTCTATACCGAATAATATCAGATTACAATTTTGATTTCATGGGGGAGTATGATGTCAGTTAAGGATTTCATATACGGTTTGGAAGCCGGGGCGAAACCCTATGAGGATAAATATGTTCAGATAACCGGCGCTATTGAGCGCATTACCGCCGATGGACGCAAACAGGTGGCGATCCAGAAAGTATGATGAATAATTCCTTATAATATAAAAACTTAGTCTTCATTCCTCCTGAATATGACTTGTTGAGAAGAGCGTTAGGAAATCCTATTTCTTTATCTTATAAGGAAATAGGAATATTAACCGGAACGGACCACATGCATGTTATAACGATATCTGCAATGTAATTCTATATAATATAAAGAGTTACGTATCATACTTTGTAGATCGCCTCCGTTTTTCACTTCTTTCGGCAGCGTTTCCACTCTTTTACGCATCAGGCTCGTTTCAACATCTTCTTCTTTAAATGCCCCGTATTGTGTTCCCGTTCTTGTTTCGATAATGATACTCCGTGTCGTGAGGGCTTTGTATACTTTTCGTGCCGATTTCTTTTGTTTCCCGGGGGACGATTTCCGCTTGCTCTGCCCTGTCCCTATGTTCCCCGCCATACCAGCTTTCCACGCTTTTCGCCTCGGCCCTTTCCGTATCCAGCGGCGCCGCTGCCGTTTTCTTTTCCCCTGCCGCCCGTACTACCTGGTATTGCTCTTCAAACACCCATTTCAGCGTTTCATATGCCTCTTGCCCCGCTCGCCCTTTGAACGTTTTGACCAGCACATACATCAGCTTCCCGTTCACCTCAAACTGTATACACTGCTCCCCGGTCAGCTCTTTGAATACCCTTTCCATCAGGTTCACCCCGCCCCTCTTCTCATACTCCGCTATCCGCTGCCGCAACAGGTAATACGTTGATTCAACCGGCGGCTTCTCATCCATATTTAACAGGCCCAGTGCGCTACGGGCCAGCATATTGAAGCGCGCGTGCGCGAATAACCGCTCATTGCTGATTCCCCGCCCTTCTTTCAATATCATCATCCCCACTAACACCCGTATCGGCGCGTTCGGCGCTCCGTTTTCCGCGCTGAACAGCGGCTTGAACAGTTCCTCGTTCATTCGTGGCGAGGGTTTAATACCCAAGAACCCGCTCTCGCGGGGGAACCTCTGGGGCGTTCATAAGGGTATTAAACCCGAGTCCAATACCTTATGAGAACAACCAACCCCGCTGCTCTGTGCTAAACTTGCCCCAAACTTAAGAACGAAGAAATTTTACCACAAAGGAACCCAGGGGTTCCGGGGCACATCAGACCTATGGTCTGCGGGCACGAAGAATTGAAGGGCAGGCCCACTCCGCGCCCCGTCTTTCAACTGTT
>JAISQR010000546.1 GCA_031274035.1 Treponema sp.
TTGGTTGAGAACAGTAATCTGACCGAATTTGTTTATCCGCAGTTCTATCTTTCCGTTACGGATTGAAGCGCTATCGTCATTTATAATGATTGACGATTCGCATGGTTCGGGCGGAAGCAGGGCCCAGTCGGTCCGGGCAACACCGGAAGTGTAGGGCATTTCGGCGTTTTTTACAGATCGTACTCTGAGGCTGTTTTGCCCCCAAGTCTCAACCCAAAGGGTTTCCGCATCGTAACGATAGATAAGACGGTTTTGAGTTTTGCTAAATAATGACGGCATGGAATTTTTCTCCTTAATATTATATTACTCTATAAACTAATTCTCCAAAACCGCCTCGTACATGGCGATAAGGTTCTCAAAAGGAATATCGGGATTGATGGTGTTTGAGGTAAAAAGAACAAGGTTCGCTCTGCCCTCGCATTGGGCGATAACATCCCTCACCCGTTTTTTTACTTCCCTAGGGCTCATCACCGGGAGTTCCGTGGTTACCGCCATGGGGCCGAAGATGACGAGGGGTTCTCCTTCCCTGGTGCGGTGTTCCAGCATATATTCCAGCGTCATCCCGCACTCAGGCTGAAAACCCTGGAAGCCCTGTATACCGCAGGCGATGAGCATATCAATAAGGGGCCGGACGTTACCGTCACTGTGCCAGACCGGCTTACAGCCTGCCTCAAGAAGCGGTTCAAGCCCTTTCTTCAACTGGGGCGCGTAAAATTCTTCAAGGAATTCCGGGGAAATCATAGGCCCCTGCTGGGAACAGATGTCCTCTCCTAAAAGGATTCCGTGAGGGTAAAGCCCTTCGCGGACAGCCTGGGCTACGAGGCGGTTTTTCAACCGGCCCGTAGCGCCGCCCATTTCCATCAGCTTTTTGGCGTGATCCGGGTATGCGGCCACAATAATGAAAAAACTCTCATAACCGTAATCGTCGTACCATTGCAGTTTTGCCCCCGCCCCCCACTGGGCAGGCATATAGACCATATCGCCGCACGCGGCGCGGCCATTTTCGAGACCCTTGCGGAACTTCGCGTATTCTCCCTCAAAATCAAACGCCGCTTCCAACTCCGCCGCGCCGGGCCGCTTCTCAATATCTTCCAGCGCGTCTTCGAGGGATAAACCCGTCTCTGCCCGGCGGTAGCTGTTTGCGTCGATAATACGGAAATCCTCTTTACTGCGGGGGACGATAACATCAATGATACCGTCCATACCCAGCTTCTTATATGCGGCGATACTGACCGTAAAAGGATCAGCCCAGAAGGCGTCTTCATTCACACCGGCGATACGGCAGATATACCGGGGGACCGAGATCCAGCCGCCCAAAAGCGGGGTTCTATCCCTTGGTTTTCCATAAAAGGTGTTTTCTAACCGCTCAAGAGAATTCATTAATACACCTCCGGGTATCATCCTTATACGGACAGTATAATATGAAACCTACTGAATGTAATGGTACGGTACGCCTTCTACTTTCCCATGTACCGGTCGTATGCCTTCTGATAAATATCTACCATACGGCTCAACCCCATGGTTTCAAGCTGCCTGATAAAACCGGTGTATTCGTTTTCTATACCGCCGTTAACAACCCAGTTAGCTACTTGTTGTTGGGCAAAGGTATGAATATCCGTGCGAAGGGTTGCCAGTTCGTTCAATTCATCGGGGGTCATAGCAACAAGAGGATAATATTCCTTGGGAAAATAAGCGGAGAGCCGCTCTTTATCCAGGTACTGCCGGTCAAATATCGGATCCTCGTACCGCCCACTGAGTTCATCGCTGACAAAACCTACCGATAAATCACCCATACCGTTCCGCCACATCCAGTCATCATCATTTGTACCTGCCGGAGGGGGCAGCGCCGTATAGGTTCCGTTCCCGTTATCATTCAACCGTACTCCCACATATCCGGCATACATTTGGAGGCCCACCATCTCATCGTAGAAAGTGTCCGCCCACCGGAAAGCGATTTCGGGATTCTTACAGGCGGTGGTTATTTCCAAGACATACTTGGCGCCTTTTACGAATTCCGGATTTGTACGCCAGCCTTGGTGCCCCTTGGGGCCTTTCAGAGGCATAAGCAGGGAATAATGTTCGTCCCCCCGGTCGTCAAAAGCGGCGTTACGGCTCCAATGGGGGCCTACTCCGATTATTTCAGGATCCGCCTGATGAGTTTTGGCGGTAAATTGATTCCAATCCTGGGTAAAGGCTTCCTGATCAATGAGCCCTTCCGCATACAGACGCCGCAGGTAAACTATCGCGTCCTGAAACCCTTCCTGTGCGACAATATACTGGACTTTACCGTTAGTCACCGAAAGCCAGTCGCCGTTTATGTTGTTCACCACTCCAAAAGCACAAAGCATATCCGTATAACCGGCTATACCATCATCTTCACCCCGGAATGTCCAGGGAATCTCATCGGCAATACCGTTCCCGTTGGGGTCTCTGGTTTTGAAAGCCTTAAGGACGGTGTAAAATTCTTCGGTGGTAGTCGGCAGTTGCAGCCCCAATTTGTCAAGCCAATTCTGATTGATGCCGTATACCGCATAGGTTGCGGGACGCCGCGCCAATTGCTGGGGCAAGCCGTAGATATGGCCATCGTACGCTTTGGTAAACGATAACATACTTGGCTGTTTCTGGAACATGGCTTTAATGTTGACGCCGTATTTTTCAATTAAGTCATCCAACTGCACAAAAAGTTCCATATTACCAACTACATCGCTCTCGGTAACCGCGGTCCGGCCAAAGAATATATCCGGAAGATCGTTGCTGGCCAGAACCAGGGGTTTTTGGGTAGCCCAATCAACACCGGCATATTGCCAGTCTACGGTGATACCGGTTTTTTTCGCGATTTCCTGAAAAAGAGGAAGATCGGGATAATCATTACTGACAGTACTCTTGGCGGCAATGACCTTCAGGGTAAAAGGTTCATTAACGATGGGAAAACCGGTCTCGTTGAAGGCCACCTTTCCATCTCCGGACGACTTTTTACCGCCGCAGGCGGATAAAAACAGCACGCCGATAATCACAGTAACAACACAAATCAATTTAGCGAATCCTTTCATGGGATTCCTCCTTAAAAAATATTTTTAGGGATCTCCGAAAAGTAAACAACTCTTCAAAGATTCCCTATTACCCTTTTACCGCGCCGATCATGACACCCTTGGTAAAGTACTTTTGGATAAAAGGATAAAAGCACATCACCGGGGCGGTAGAAATAATGATAACGGCATATTTTATTACATCAGCTATCCTCTGTATTTCAGTAGAATTACTGCTGGCGCTTGTCTCCAAAAAACGGTATTGCAGGAGAAGATTTCGCAGCACTATCTGCAGGGGCATAAGGTTTTCTGACCGGACATAAACCAAAGAAAGAAAGAACTGATTCCACTGGCCCACGGCGCAGTATAAGCCAATAACGGCAATAATCGCTTTGGACAACGGAATAACTACAGAAACAAAAAAACGGGTATTACTACAGCCATCCATGATCGCCGCTTCCAGGAGTTCCTGGGGTATAGTTGAGGCAAAGAAGGTACGGGAAATAATGAGATTATACGCGCTGACGGAAAAGGGAATGATCAATACCCAGATGGTATTAGTCAGCTTAAAAGAATTCACCGTCAAATACGTAGGGATAAGCCCGCCGGAAAAAAACATGGTGAATACAAAATACATCATCAGGAAGTTACGCCCCTTCAGATCTTTACGGGAAAGGGCATAAGCCGCCGGCAGGGTAAACAAAAGGCTGATTAGGGTACCCGCGATAGTATAAAAAATAGTATTCCGGTATCCCCGCCATATCCTCGTGTCGGCTATTACCCGTTCATACCCTTCCAGGGTGATATGGGAAGGCAAAATCCAGACCTTTCCGGTATTGACATAGGTGGGATCGCTAAAAGAAGCTATTATAACGAAGTAAAGAGGATATGCCATGATGATGAGGATAGTAACACTCAAAAAAAACACTACTCCGTCAAAAAGATTATCACTCAGACTTTGCCGTTTACCAAACATAATTATCCCCTACCAAAGACTTGTTTCGCTCAACTTTCCCGATACCCAGTTTACCGTAGCAAGAATCGCAAAATTGATGATATTATTGAAAAGGCCTACCGCGGCAGAATAACTGTACTGGGTACTCTGAATTCCTACCTTATATATATAGGTATTGATGACTTCGCTTCTTAAGAGGTTCAGATTGTTCTGCATAAGAAAGGCTTTTTCAAATCCTACATTCAGAACACCCCCGGCGCTGAGGATGAGAAGGATTGTACAAGTGGGCGCGATGGTAGGCAAATCAATATGAATCAGCTTCTGCCATTTATTGGCGCCGTCAATGGTGGCCGCCTCATAGAGGGTAGGATCTACCGCGGATAGGGCCGCAAGGTAGATGATACTGCCCCAGCCTATGCCCTGCCACACACCGGACCAGACATAGGTATGTCCGAATACCGCAGGTATGGCCATAAAATTTTGGGGTGTTTTGCCTAAAAAACTAGTGAAATGCCCAGCGAGTCCGGTGGGGGAAAGGAAGATATTGACGAGGCTCACCAAAACCACCACGGAAATGAAATAAGGCATATAGGTTATGGTTTGTAATACCCGTTTGAACCTTGGAGTAACCATGGAATTCATCATCAAGGCCAGAACTATGGGAAGCGGAAAGCCCACAATGATCCCATAGATACTCAGATAAAACGTATTGGACATCACGATCTTAAATTGATTAGTACGGAAAAATCTCAAGAATTGGCTAAATCCCGCCCAAGGGCTTGCCCAGATACCTCTGGCGGGGCTAAAATTTTTGAAGGCAATCTGAACGCCATATATGGGTATATAACAAAAACAGAATGTCAATACTAAGGCGGGTACAAGAAAAAGATAAAGTTCGTAATTCTTGAATACGCTTTTGAGTTGTTTGGACTGAACAATCTGTATCCCATGATTACCCTGCATAGACCACCCCCGTTATATTCTCAGAAGAATTGCGTACAATTCGGAACGAGTTATACAAAAATAATATAAAATTAGTCAGACTTACGCGTTTTTTATAAGATATGTAAAGGAAATTAGCTAAGCAGAATAAACATATTATAAATATAGGGGGGGGGGGGGGGGGGGGGGTTAATTGGCCATAAAATTATAAAAAGCCGGTATTTTAACAATAA
>JAISQR010000025.1 GCA_031274035.1 Treponema sp.
TTCCGTGAATTTCGACCTTTTTCTGAAATCCTAAGTCTTTATAATACAATGACTTACGAAAGACTAGAAATGTCAAATTTGCAAAAAAGCCCCTTTTCGGAGGGGACTCAAAAGTAAAATTGCTGCGAAAACTATATTCCATATTGCTTTTGCGGATATAAACTGGACTATATTATAATTTAATTGTATGATAGAATATAAACTATGTATATAAAGGGATTCAGAAAAATTATCCTGGGGGGAGGGTTGGTTTTATCGGCTTTTTTTCCCTGTTTGCTGGGCGCTCTGGACAGCAGAAAAACCCCTGTGGATATGTACTTGATCGTTGACGGCTCTTTGTTTATGAAAGAAACAAAAGAGGATGCGTTTAAATGGCTTAACCGGGAGATAATTGACAATATTTTACAGGAAGGGGATAGTCTAAGTATCTGGAAGGCGGGGGATTCTGCCGAGCTTATCTATACAGGATATTTAAAGGACAATTCTGAACGTGAAAAACTGAAAGGCCTGCTGCAATCTTTTAAAAACGAAGACCTACGAGCGGATTTTGAGAGCGCCCTGAGAGACGCTGTACGGCGGAGCGGCGGTAAAACGGGGAAACGTTTTGTATATACTGTCCTTATAGGCGGCGTAGGGTCGGCCCTATCCCCTGATGAGAATATTTCGGATGGATTGTTCCGTTATTCGCGGGTTGAAGAGTTTTCCGGGTGGCGGGTACTGCATATTGCTACCGGTATACAGTCCCAGGTAAAGCAAGCTGCCGATGCGTTTATGAAATAGGCGGGAATAATGACAGGAAATTTTACCAAAACTATTACGATTGTTGTTTTTATACTTACCGCGCTGTGTATTACTATGCTTATGATCTATCCTGATTTTTTCTCCGAGCAGAAAAATGAAAGAACGCGGCAGCAGACCAGGATGGTTTTTCCTCAAACGACGCTTGTCAATGTTAATCTACAGGATACCGCAGAAAGGCTGGCCTATGAGGAAAGTGTGAATATCAAGGTAAACCTGGATGAAGGTGAGATTCTTGTATCAGTGCTGAATGATAATTTTGATGATGATCCTATGGAGGAGCAGATCGCCGCATACCGTATGGTCATTGAAGATAAGAACCCTGTTTATATCACCTATATTGATTTTGATGAGACGCTTAAGGAGTATAGGCGGGTCTGGAATGCCCAGACCGCGGTAAACTATTCGGGTGCTGTTTCCATCTATACCAAGGATCTTATAGGCGATCATAGGCCTTGTGTACTGGTAAGCGGTATGAATGGAGAAGGAAAACATACCCTTACCGTTTTCCGCAAGACCCTAGCCGGGCCTGAAGAGAACACGCTGTTTACAAAAATCGCGGAGATACGGATGGAGGGAACTATTACCGTCCAGGAGACGGCCCGTACCCACGCCTACCAAACGGGGATTGCCAATGATAAAAGTTTTTCTATTGCCGCATACGGCCATGATAATGAATCGACTAACATACTCGATCAAATAGAGATTATCTATGCCTATAATGGAAAGAGCGGCCTTTACGAGGAAAGCAGAGTAAGGCGCATACCGGGCATTCAGGTAGAACAGCAGCGTGTAAGAGAATTGTTGAGCGGAAAGCCCGGCGTGTTTGCAAACTTCATTGACGGCCTGTGGTACTATGTTGATACGGAAGGAATGATCGACAATAGGCAGTATATCTATTTTAATCCTCAAAACCATGAGATTATTTTTTACGGCGACGAGGTTCAGCAGATATTTACATGGCAGAATTCCAACGCTACCCGTTACGGGCTTCATATAACAAGCCAGAATATTTCCGTTACCACTCTACGGCGTACACTGGATATTGAGCTTGAATCGCTGGAACGCATCCGGGTAAAGGTCTTTGAAGATGTACGTCTCAAGCTTGGTGTAAGCGCCCCCTGGGACGGCTCGTACCGGAAAGCGCCTTCCGGCGAAATTGCGGCGTCTAATAAAACCATAGCGGCGCCTGCCACCCATATAGACGCGGTATACGAGGGAAGCATAGGCAAGATACGTTTCTTTCCTGATGGATTTTACGAAATGAATTCCAGGGGAAATGTCCGCAGGGGTAAATATTCCTTTCTCCTTTTTAACGGCAAGAACCTTCTGGAACTGCGCCCGCAGGAACCTACAGGAACGGCGGTATCCGGCAATTCAAGGGAAACATTCTTAATCGGGGATGCCGCGGTAGAGAAGAGCGGGGAGGGTCCGAGTGAAAGCCTGAGCCTTCTGCCTGTACGGTTGGGCGCCAGAGGCATACAGGATCTCCGCGAAGGAACGATTTCGCTCCTCCTGGCGGCTGATTAGGAAGGCGCCTAAGAGTTATTTTGTCTAAAAACACAGATATAAAGAAACGCAAGTCGAACCCTTTCCAGCGCAAGCGAGTTGTTAGCGGGTTTATCCTGATATATCCGACCATTTAGCCTAATCAAACTTGGGATCAATCTGCCAGGGCAAGGAGGCCTGTCTCGACAAAGTTATTTACTTTTTCCAGTAGAAGATCGTCCAGTCCGTGTACCGCGTTAAGGTAGATCCTCCAGTGGTCCATAAAGATAGTGATATCTTTCCGTTCAAGGGGGAGCTGCTTTCCAACAAGGATAGATTCTGATTTTTTATCCCGCAAGACGAGACTGCCGGTAAATACAATACGCAGATCGGTAAGGGTATCTTTTTGATTTTTAAGGATGAATACCATAAAACCGCCAGAATTATTTGTCCCGGCGGAAGGATATTTTTTACAGATTGTATAGTTCCAGTGTTCCAGAGGGATACGGATGCGGCTGAGGATCTCCTGGGGCCCCAGGTTGATAGGGCCGGACAGGGAGGAGAATCGGGCTGCCGATACCCAACGGCTTGACTGGGTGGAACGGAGTTCGTACAACGCATCAAGGGCTATCATAGGCGCGGAACCGTCCATACGCCGCTCCTTAACGCAGAGATTTCCCCCTATGGTGGCAAGATTGCGTATCTGGGGGGTTGCTATCCCTTGCAGGCAATGGCTAAGGGCCTCTGGGACGATTTTCCCCAGGTAGATTATATCGCTGAGCTTTACCATAGCGCCGATTTCAAGGTAGCGCTCGGTACGGGAAATGCGGCGGAGATCGGCAAGTTTATCGAGGGAAATGAGATTGCGGGGCAGATTCGGTATACGGCTGCCCTGAAAGCCGAAGAGCCTGGTTCCGCCCGCATAGGGTACGGCGTCAGGGTACTTTGCCCATTGGGAGAACAATTCCTGGAAAGTCCGCGGGAAAAGTATCTGGTTAAGCGTTGCGTCCATAGGATCTCCGCTGCCGCTTGTCGGCTATGACCAGAACCGCATCGGCAAGTTTTTCAGGTTCCGTGCACCGGCATCTGACGCCGTTGAACGCGGCAAGGGCCTCATCGCGCGTGGGCTGGAGGTTACGGGAGAGCAGGGCTTCAACGGCAAAGATCTTCCCCGTATCGCAGTAACCGCAGTTTTCTATCCCCGCGTTAAAAAACCCCCTCACTATATCCTGGTACTCATCTGTTTGGGAGAAACCTTCTATAGTGATGATCTCACTGCCCCGTATACGGAAGGCGGGGATAAGGCATGCCTGCGTTACCAACCCGTTAAAGATAACCGAGCAGGCCCCGCAGCTACCGGTTAAGCAGCCCGCCTTTGCCCCCAGCAGGGAAAAGGAACCGCGTAAAATGTCGATGAGCCGCCGTTCCGCTTCGGTTTTAACAAGCACATCCTCGCCATTCAGGATAAAATTTATGGTCATACCAGCGCCCTCGAATTAATCCGGCCTTCTTCTTGTTTGAGCTTTCCTACTTCCCATATATCACGGGAACAGAGCGGTATCCTTTCAAACGGATGATCCATTGCCTGGGATACTGCCTGGACATAAGCCGCGGGAATACAGTTAAAGGGCAGTTCCCCTATACCCCGCGGGCCTGCCGAATCATTTTTATTAAAATCAATATAAATAGGCGGAACCTCCCGTGCCAGCGGGATTTGGTAGTTTTTTGTAAGGGAAACGGGAATTTTCCCCTCTTCATAGTATAGTTTTTCCCATGAAGCCCAGCCCAGGGCCTGTATTGTCGATACAGTAAGCGTCCTCCTTGCCTGTTTTTCCGAAAGGATACGTCCGCCGTCTACCACAAGCCACACACCGCGGATATTCGGGGTATAGGTAGCGAAATCCACTTCGGCCTCAACTACGGCGGCAGCCCAGCTCATGGCGGAGAAGGAATTCATATCCATACTTCTCCCGTCCCAGCTAACCCCCCGTTCAGGACGGCATGAACGGCGTACCCTGATAGGCAGGGGATCGCGAAAGCGTTGTTTGCGTATTGCTATACAGCAGCGTTCTACAAGACGGCTTATCACCCCTATATGCCGGGACATGCTTGCCGGCCCTGAATCTACGGACAGGCCGGTATTCTTGAGGGAGAGTCGTACATGCGCGGGGTCTATGGTGAGCATCTCTGCGGCAATATTCCGCCAAATATTGAGGAATTCCCTGTTTTCCGAGACCATGCTGGTCTCTATTTCAAGGGAACCGTCCTTTTCCAGGGTCATTCCGATTGAGTAGACGCCCTTATCGCTGTAAGGGTAGAGAAAACCGCTTCCCTGGTAGGCTGCCGCAATACCTATACCCCGCAGTTTTTCCAGCTTCTCCTCAAAAACATTTCCCTGCCGGGATATACGCAGCAATTCATACGAAGCCCATTTCCGGTGGTAATCGCAGGCCGCGGCGGCCAATTCTATCAATTTTTCAAGCGGAGGATTCTCTTTTATTGTAATGCCTATACTGAGCTTATCGCCTTTTTTTAGAAAATGGGCCTTCCGCCATTCCGCGGGATCCTGCCGCAGTGCGTCGGCAATACGGGAAATGTGCCGTTCCGCGGCAAAGAAACCCTGGGCAAGACCAAGGCCCGAGAAGGCCCCCTGCGGGGGTATGTTAGTCTTTACCGCAACTCCTTCCAAAGTAAAAGCAGCATTGTTATAGACCCCCAGACTGCCAAGGCAGGTACGGTCAAGAATTTCGTCTGTAAATACACCTTCCGAACCCAGATTAAGCGCCAGGTTCAGTTCCGTCCCCAAGAGTTTGCCCTTTTCCCCTAAAGCGCTGCGGATATGTATCTCCGAACTGTTCCGTTTGGGAGAATACCGGAAATCTTCTTCCCTGGTTAAGAACAATTTGACCGGTTTTCCGGTAATAAAAGATGCAAGACCCGCTTGACAGGCAATCAGGGAAGGATACCATAACTTGCCGTCAAGGTGGATGCCCAGGTAGGCGGGTATTACGGTAACAGCATCATCCGGTAAATTTAGAACACTGGTCAGGGAATGTTTTACATGAAAAGGCCACTGGGTAGCGGTATAAACGGATATTGCATTTGACGAATAAACGGCCGCGGCCCCGTTCGGTTCCGAATACCAGTGTTCCTGTATACCTGTTTGGTATATGCCTGAAATAACGGTCTTTGCTTCTTTAAAAGCCATTTCCGTATCCAGCAGGCTTACGGCCCGTTTAGCAAGAACCATATCAGGGGAAAATGAATGTACCGCAAAAGCAGGTTTTGCCTCTTCCACCCTGATAAGGCATAGGGATGCATAGTCTTCCAGAATATGCTCCTGCGGACCCACGAGCAGGGCAATAGGCTGGCCTATATAGGAGATCGTTTCGGATGCAAGAATAGGGATTGGAAAATCTACAAGTTGATTTTTTCCGGGGATATCGGATGCCTGGATCAAGGTATAAGACGGAGGCAAGGAAGGGCACTCTATGTTTTTCACACGGCCCTTTGCAACAGGAGAGCGGAGGGTGAGAGCGTATAGCATACCCTCGGTATAAAAATCTTCAACAAAATAGTATGAATAATCCAAAGATAAGCCTCAATCGATAGTATACTCTGAGGCGATACTTTTGGCTACACTGATAACCCGTTCAACCATAGATTCATCCATGCCCGGCCATATTGGAAGGGAAATTTCCCGTGCATAGCTCTCCATAGTATTGGGAAAATCGGACTCAAGCAGATGGTAGCGGTTTCTGTAGTAGGGCATTTTATGGAGGGGGATAAAATGTACCGACGCGCCAATCCCCGCTTCCTTTAACTTTTCGATAAAGCGCTCCCGCGTGCAGGATAAGGCGCCGGGATTCAGACGCAGGGGGTAGAGGTGCCATGTATTGCCCGGGCCGGTAGGAGGGATAGTAAAATGCCTGTCGCCGGCAAAGGCTTCGTTATAACGGCGGGCTATTTTTTCACGCATGGCAAGGAGTTGCCAGGCACGGGAAAGCTGAACCCTGCCTAGCGCCGAAAGTATATCCGGTATATTGTACTTAAAGCCCGGCTCTACCACCTCGTAATACCATGAAGAGCGGGTATCGGAATACCGGTTCCATATAGTGCGGTCTATACCGTGGGAACGCATGATAGATATACGCTCCGCCGTCTCCTTATCGCGGCATACGATCATGCCGCCTTCCCCTGTGGTGATAGTCTTGGTAGCGTAAAACGAAAAGACCCCCGCGTCGCCGAGCATTCCAGCATAGGACACGCCGCCCTCTCCGTCCGTGCTTTCGGAAGCGCTGCCGCCGGACAGAAGGGCGGGGAAGGCGTGGGCGGCGTCTTCGATCACTTTAAGTTTATAGCGGCGGACGGTCTCTAAAAGAGCCCTCATACCGCAGGCAAGGCCGCCAAAATGTACCGGAATCACCGCCTTGGGTTTTCCCCGGGGGCCGCGCCCTTCGTTTTCGCTGCCGCATCCGTAAAATGCTTCTCCTTTGGGAGCGCCCTGCGGATAGGGCGGCAGCCCCATGGAGAGCCGCCGGCAGGTTTCTTCCAGAGCGGACGGGTCCATGTGGAAACCGCCGGGGCTTACATCAACAAAGACCACCTCCGCCCCCAGATAACGGGCAACTTCAGCGGTAGAGGTAAACGTGTAGGAAGGCGCCAGAACCAGATCGCCGGGACCTACCCCGCAGGCTTCCAGCGCCAGGTGGAGGCCGCTGGTTGCGGAATTGACCGCAAGGGCCCTGAGTTCATTCCCCGAAGAATGGGGAGGATGAGGGGAAGCCGCGGCGCCTTGTAATCCGTCCGGCGGGTTTTGTAAAAATTCCGCAAATTCTTTTTCAAAGGATAAGGTCTCCTGTCCCGTGGTAAGCCAGCCCGATCTGAGCACCCGCAGACATGCTTCCTCCTCTTCCTTTCCGATAAAAGGACGGGCAAAGGGGATGCCGCCCCCGGAGAACTTTTCCTTATCCACGGTTCGGTATCCCCGCACGTTTTTTGGCGGAAACTTGTCCCGGAAAAACCGCATGTGCATACCCCTTAACCGGGGGCGGGTTTCCGGCCCGGTAGCTCGGGACGGCTTCCTTGAGTATTTCCCGCAGCTTATCCCGGTCGCGGTAGAGATCGGGCTTTTCAGGATCAAAATTGATGATAGGATTAAGCTGCCGCATTAAAGACCGTATGTCCAATTCGCTTGAATTGCAGGATTCTACCCTCAGTATACGTTCAAATTCGGTAGGTTCCGGTTTTTCATCATCGCTCCAGAGCTTTTCGTCCAGCCGTTCTCCCGGCCGCAGTCCTATGTACTCGATCTTGATATCTTTATCGGGCTCAAAACCGTAAAAACGGATCAACTGTTCCGCCATATCCCGTATCCTTACCGGTTCGCCCATGTCAAGAAGGTAGAGCTTTCCATTTTCGCCTACGCCCCCGGCCTTGAGTACCAGCGAACAGGCTTCGGGTATAGTCATAAACCAACGCCGCATATCAGGATGCGTTACGGTAATGGGGCCGCCCTTTTCAATCTGCTTTTGGAAAAGGGGCATGATGGAGCCCCGTGAACCCAGGACATTTCCAAAACGAACAACCATAAAGTTTAGCCCTTTCGTGCCGGAAGAGCCAGCATTCTGTTTTTGGGATAATTCCAGAACAACACGTTCACAGAGGTACTTGGATACCCCATAGATTGATACCGGTTCTACCGCCTTGTCCGTGGTAATATGAACAAAACGTTCTACTCGGTACTTTACCGCGGCGTCAAGCAGGTTGGCGGTTCCAAAAAGATTGTTTTCGATAGAAGCTACTGGGTTTTCCTCCATCATGGGCACATGCTTGTAGGCGGCCGTATGGAAAATTACATCGGCCTGAAGCCGCCCCAGGATATAATCCATATACTTCCGGTCTTTAAGATCCCCGATAATCGGGACCAAAACAGCCTTTTCACCCACCCCCTCTTCCTGAAGCAGACGCAGTTCCTTGTCAATCTGGTAGATTGAATTTTCCCCATGACCGAAAAGGTAGAGCCGGGAAGCGCCGGCCGAGAGGAGTTGGCGGCAGAGTTCGCTGCCGATAGACCCCCCCGCGCCGGTAATGAGTACCCGCTTCCCTCTGAGGTAGGCAAGGCTTTCTTTTAAATTCACCGCTATCGGAGTGCGGCCCAGAAGATCCTGTGGATCGATGGACCTGGTCTGGATGAGGTGTGCGTTCCCCTCGATGATCTGTGAGATACCCGGCAGAATGCGTATCTTTACAAAGCCGGCCTTTTTGAGGATGCTGTAAATTTCCTTGAGGTATTCACGGCTGGCGTTGGGTATAGCGATGATTGCCTCGTCCGCGGGGTTCATCCGCAGAAGCCTTGCCACGTCGCGGATAGGTCCCAGCACCGGTATCCCATCTATCCTGCGGCCGATTTTTTCCGGATCATCATCCAGAAAAGCAACCGCCTCGCCGAAAACAGCCTTGGTTTTGATCTCATGCGCCAGGGTTTGCCCCGCAAAACCTGCCCCGATAATGTATAAACGTCCTGATTTGTGTGCGGTCATTAAATTATCTACACGATACAAACACGATCTCGGCATTGGCCCAGGTTAGGAGTTTGCCGCGCTTTGCACATAAAACAGTATACATATTCACGAAGTGAATATGTATACATTGCAAACTCCGAAAACACGCCTATTGAGTGCAACAGGCTGCCAGTCTAATGCAGACCGGAAGGCTGTATTATTTCAAAACCCAGGTCGATGGCAAAAGAATCCTCGTAGAGATCGAGCTTGATCTTTGCTCTCCCTTTTCTTTTATCGACCTTAATTATCCTTCCCTCAAGCCCCATTAAAGGTCCTTCAACAACTACTATGCGGGAATCTTCATTAAAGTAGACTTTAGATTTACCCGCAATGGGACCGGCTTTTTTGATAAAGTGAAGAACCATATCCAGGTCCTTATCCGTCAGAGGCATGATATTCTGATTTGAACGCAGAAAACGGATAAAACCATCGGTTCTGCGGAAAAGCCATTGGTATTGTAAAATACTATCTTCCTCGGCAACCTCGATAAAAATATACCCCGGAAATATAGCCGACTTGGTCTGGATAAACTTACCTTGCCGTCTGATGTCAATTTTTCGCTGCGGGAAATAAAACGGTATTTGCAGATCAGGATACAAGGCCTTAAAGAGCTTGATATATTTTTCTTCTCCCCTTGTTTTAACCTGGAGGGCATAGTAGTTCATTAATTTAATACTATCACAGAAACGAGATTATTACCAGACGGCTGACAGCAGCAGTTTTACTTTTGAGTCCCCTCCGAAAACCCTGTTTCCGTGAATTTCGACCTTTTTCTGAAATCCTAAGTCTTTATAATACAATAGCTTACGAAAGACCAGAAATGTCAAATTTGACAAAAAGCCCCTTTTCGGAGGGGACTCACTTTTAACCGCGAAAAAAACGAAACACACGAAAAGAAAACAACCGCGAAGGGCCGCAAAGGAACCCAGGGGTTCCGGGGCACATCAGACCTATGGTCTGCGTGTACAAAGGGAAGAAGAATCGGAGGGCAACCCTCTGGACTCCGTCCTTCCTTCGTGTCCTTTGTGCACTTTGCGGTTAAATTTCTTCAAATTTGGGTATATTCGCGGTACTTGGAAGGAGGGTACTTTCCTTTTTCGTGTCTTTTCGCGCCTTTGCCGGGTAGAACCGGGCAGTTACCCACCCGGAGCCCCCACAGACCCGGACGTGCCCAATTTTCGGACCAGAGGTCCGCGGCATCCGGTTCCTACGTAATGCCTCATCATAAATTCTAACCCTAGGAGTTTGTTGCGCTTCGCGCATAAAACGGTATAAATATTCATAAATATGAATATTTATACCTTGCAAACTCCGAAAGCATGCCCATTGATCGGGATTTTTTGCATATATATGCAAAAAATCCACAAGTGCAACAGGCTGCTAGCGCCCCCCGTTGCCTCACTATAAAAATCTAACCCTACGATACCTGAACAGCGGGCACCGGACTGACAGTCTGTGCCTGCTGTGTATGAATAGCAATAAGCGCCTTAACAGCGGCGTTTACCTCCCGTTGCAAGACTACCGGGTTGTAGGACCGGTAGCGGCGTACCAGTTCAGTCCTCACCTCCTCCGGCAGTTTAGGGTACGCCATAAGCCGCTGGTACGGACTCATAGGCGTGTCGTAGACCTTGCGCACTTTAGCCCCGACGCGGGTTTTATCCACCAGTTTCATAGCCGGCATAAAGTAGTTCAGCAGGGGGCAGAGGGAGCGGTAGACCGCCGCCAGCGCGTCCCGCTCCTCCCGCGTCGTGAAGCGGTAGTAGCCCGCATACTCCCGTACACAGGCGTTGTTCTTCTGTTCCACTCGGACCGTTGGTCCGCTGGCAGTTATCGTTTTTCTTGTACGGACGGCTGCGGGTAAACTGGACGGTACGCCGTTTGCACCA
>JAISQR010000080.1 GCA_031274035.1 Treponema sp.
GACGAAGGTAAAGGGGATGAGCAAGAAGAAGGCGATAGCGGCGTCGAACCGGAGGTTCGTAGCGCGGCGGCTGGCGGAGTTGATGTATACGCTGTTGAAGAAGGGGGAAGATTACGAGGAGAGGCATTTCAAGAGACCTGCGGACAAGAAGCAGGAAACGGAGGCCTTGGCCCAGAGTGCATTAAGCGCGTAAGAAGAATGGGTGTGTCAAACCGGGCCGGGGGCGGTCAGGGAAAAATCTGAAAAAATATCAGATTCCCCTTGACATAAAACATAGGAGGACACGAAGGGAGGAAAGAAGCGTTCTCACCAAAACCTTCGTGTCCTTTGTGTATCTTTGCGGGTAGAACCGGGCAGTTACCCACCCGGAGCCCCCACAGACCCGGACGTGCCCAATTTTCGGACCGCGGGTCCGGCGGACCTCTGGTCCGAAGCATCCGGTTCCTCTGGAAAAAGATTCGCTTAGGAGTTTGTGGGGCTTTGCCCGAAAATCGTATAAATTTGCAATTCATTGCAAATTTATACCTTGCAAACTCCCATCGAACCTCCGGTTCGCGGAGCCCCGTTAATCGAATTTTTTGCATGAAGGTGTGCCAAAGGCACACTGAGCAAAAAATCACCAAAGTCCCATCGGACACGAAGTGTCCGCAGCTGCTAGCAATACGAGTGTACGATCTTCGGGGGCGGTAAGGGATACTTTCGCAGATACTCGTTGAATTGTGTCCACGTCCTGTCTCTTTGTGCCGACAGACGGCCCTGCCACTTAAACCAGATTCTATGGACTTTCAGACTGAACTCCGCTATGCTGTCAAAATTTAGTGAATTCCGTAGTAGGCATAATGTCCCTGGAGCTTCCGCGCTATCGCTTCGTGCTGCTCCCCCTTGGGGAGCCTCCGGTGTTCCCGGCGCCACGCCGCAGCGGACCTCTGGTCCGCTGCTCCCGGCCTTCGGGATATACACCCGTTTGACCGCGGGCGCCCGGTACAACCCGCTTTTCAGCCGACCTGCCAGACTTTGCAGGTTTTCCCACAGGTTCCGCTCGTACTCCTCGGCATCTCCTCCGTCTATCCCCACTGCCCCGTCTTTCCTCGTCAGCTCCCACGCGCACCACATCCACTCCACATCGATGTGGTACGCTATACTCCATACGCTTTTCCCGCTGCTTCTCCGGGCCGTTGCGGACCTTCGGTCCGACGCCTTTCCGGATGAGGTGCATAGTTCGCTCTATGGCCCTCATTAGGTTATGCTGAAAGGTTTCTCCTATTTCCTCCTTTCACGAGCTTTCGTGTCGCAATACGGTTAAATTTCTTCGTTCTTGGTTATTCGTTCTTAAGTTAGGGGTCAAGATTAGACCAGCGAACGGGCTCTTGGGTATTAGACCCCCTTTGAATAACAAAAAAGAATTTTAACCGCGAAGGCGTCAGACCCGCGGTCTGCTCGAACCGGAGGTTCGCATTCATAAAATGAACAGAGGCTTTCCCAAAACCTCAGTTTTTGGGAAAGCTGCCTTAGATTTAAATTTTTTTTTCATATTCTAAATTTAAAGGGCTTTTGTATTGATCCTTTCTTTTTTTCATATATAATAATTTAGGGTATTTTTAAAAACCTATGTTTTTAGAGTTTTTTTTAATACCGGGGGCGGAATAACGTTGACGGGCGCTATGGGGCGCGGCGGAAAGGTATGCGCATCATAAAACGGCCCCCTCCAAATACAACAGTTGCAAGGATGAGCATAATGATGAAAAAGTATATTGCGGCAGGCTTGATACTGCTGTTTTCGGCCCTTGCGGGCTGCGCAACACCGCCAAAAGAACCGGAAGCCGCGGTTAAACCGGTTCAAGCCGAACCAAGGGCGGAACCGGAGAGAAAAGCGCCGGAAAAGCCCCCTGCTTTAGTTAAGGTGGTGCCCCAGCTTGGCCATAGCGCCGCGGTCCTGTCCATTGCTTTAAGCCCCGACGGAAGCCGTATCGTCTCTGGTTCGGAGGACGAAACGATCAAGTTATGGGATGCGCAGGAGGGTAGAGAGATAGGGGCTCTTTCGGGTCATTCCGGTCCCGTATCGTATCTTTCCTATAGTTCGGAGGATTTTATCCTATCCGCTTCCTGGGACAGAACGCTTAAAATATGGGATCTGCGGCAATTTATAAAAACCGGACAGGGGGATGCGCAAACTTCTTCCCTTATTATCGGGGATGTTAAACCTGTTTCCCTTTCGGTGGAAGGCTTGTCGGTTTCCGCGGCCCTGAGCCCCGCGGGGGGCCTCTTTGCTTCGGGCGATTACCGGGGAATCATCACCCTCTGGGAAGCGGGGGATACAGACGGCGTAGGGTGGAACAAAAAGGCCGCTCTTACCGGTCATAGAGGGGAAGTTACCGCCCTGGCATTTAATGCGGAGGGGACGCAACTGGTTTCAGGCTCGAAGGATAGAACCGTCATTCTTTGGGATATTGCAACAGGGAATCAGATATGGACCGGGAATGTCCACACCGGAGACATCCGATCCGCGGCCTTTAGTCCCGGCGGGAATCTGGTTTGTTCCGGTTCTGTGGACGCGGCCATAAAGGTATGGGACGCAACGACCGGCAGTGTGCTCAGAACCCTGTCCGGCCATACCGGCAGTGTAGAGTCTTTAGCGTTTAATAGCGATGGAAAGAGGCTTCTCTCCGGTTCGTGGGATAAGACCGTCAGGTTGTGGAATCCTGACACCGGGGAGGAATTGCGGAAGGCCGAGGCCCCCGCATGGGTCAATACGGTACTCTTTAGCGCCGATGGAAGCCGGTTTTATTCCGGCGGTTACGATAATACCGTTACAGTCTGGGACACGGAGGATTTCCGCCGGGTAACCGGCCCTTATGACCGGGCCCAGGGGGTGTATGCTGTCGCGGTAAGCCCCGATGGGAAGCGTATCGTATCGGGAAATGAAGATAAGACCCTCAAAGTATGGGAATTGGACAGCGGCAGACTGCTCTGGAGCGCTTCCCATGAATGGGCGGTGAATTCCGTAGCGTGGAGCCCTGACGGTCTCCGCGTTGTTTCCGGTTCCGCCGACTGGAATGTGAAGGTCTGGAATGCCGAAACTGGGGTGGAAATTTTCACCCTCAACGATCCTGCCGTCCGCAAGAGCCACAGCCAATCCGTAAGCGCCGCGGCTTTTAGTCCAAACGGCGCGGTAATATGTTCGGTTTCGCCGGACAGTACCATCAAGGTTTGGAACGCGGAGTCGGGCGGGCTTATGCGGACCATTCCCGCTGGAAGCGAACTCTATTCCCTGGCTTTTGCCCCCGATCCCTTGGGAAGGTATATAATCACCGGTTCCGGTTCTGAACGGGATAATACCGTTTCCGTGTGGGACCTTCAGAGCCAGTATCCTGTTCCGGTTATGACCTTTTCGGGGCATAGGAACCATGTACTTTCCCTTGATTACAGCCCCGATGGTAAACGTATCATCTCGGGTTCAGGGAATGATATTAAAATATGGGACGCAGAGAGCGGGGAGCTTAAAGGCGCCATAGACGCGGGCAGGATCGTATATGCCGCCGCTTTCAGCCCCGATGGAACAAAGATAATCGCCGGGACTTCCAAGGGAATTGGGGAATGGGATGATGCAGACCTAATAGAACTTAGGGAATTCCGGTACGACGCGCCGGTACGCGCCGTCCTCTACCAGCCGGACGGACTACAGGTAATCTCAGGCGCTGTAGACGGAACCATCCGATTCTGGACTACCGCGGAGGCTTCTATTCCAGGCATAGAGCAAGGGGTTGAAACCTTGAGAATTATCAATTTTGATCAGGATTGGGTGCGGCTTACCCCCGATGGAAACTATACCGCGTCAGGACAGGGCGAGCGTTATCTCAACTTTGTCGATGCCGGCGGTAAGATTTCTACGGTAACCGATGAGTACCGCTCCCGCTTTAGCAAAGAAGGCCTCTAAAACGGATTGTTCTAAACCGAATCAAAGATTTTCATTTCAAAAATTTCTGCCTAAGCAGGTTGTGGAAGAAATTTATATCTATTTCAATCGGCCGACGGCTTTTTTCGGCCTTGTTCTTATGTATTATTAAGAGGTATACTAAGTTTCATGAAAGACAGAATACATTCCATCAGTATTAAATTGTTGCTGCCTATTTTTGTCTGTTTTGTTATATTCGCGCTCAGTCTTATATTTACAATAAATATCTTCACCTCTTCTACTTCCGCCGCCTCATTCAAGGCGGGTATTGACAGGAAGGATAACCTGGTGTACAGCCTTATCGATGAACAGATCGAATTGTTGGAAAAGAAAGCCCGGTATTTAGCGGGGGACGCGGGGATCATTGCCGTGTTGACTGCCGAAGACCATAGCTCTTTTCAGTCCCAGCTTGATGCTATGGTTTCCGCTCTGGATGTAGACGGCATAGCTCTAGTGGACCAGGATGGGTATCTTGTTATCAATAGCGGGGCCGCCCAGTCGGAAGGTGTGCGGTATGTGCGCACTATTGTTTCCTATACCGAAGGTAGGGACTGCATTACCAGAATGTATTCCCTAGGAGCCTGTGGGGCTTTGGTGAATTTTTGCATATTCATGCAAAAATTCCGATTAACGGGGCTCCTTTGGGAGTTTGCAAGGTATAAATTTGCAATAAATTGCAAATTTATACGAT
>JAISQR010000192.1 GCA_031274035.1 Treponema sp.
ATACGCTGAATATCACCAACGAACACCCCTTCGCGCAATTCCTTGACAACAAAGGGGATGATAACGGGGCAAGCCTTTTCCCCGCCGTGGTAATAACATCGGAAACAGATGTCCATGCGCCCCCCGGAAGTCATTTTGCCGAGGCGGAACGCCTGACATTGAATTCCGCCGATGTGGATAAACTCATTGAATATGGTTATCTCATAGACCCGGAAACGGTGGAGAAAATCAGAAATGAGTTTGAGGGCAGGGAAAAATTGTACGGCCTTACCCACATAATCCGCAGAACCGAAAGAATATCAATACAGATATGGGCCGAAAACATCAAACTGAAAAATTATCTGTATGAAATGATACGGCTTTTTGTCATGGGCGGGTTACATGAAAGCATGGAGGAATACCGTGCAAAAAACAATTTGGTGATTTTCGATGAAACGGTAACAGGCCAGCGCAGCGGGACTTATTCCAGCGCCTGTGGCGTTACCCTTGCGGGGGCAAATATCGTATTCGACGCTGATTATATTATCGAGCAATCATTTATTGATTCAGAGCTTATAGAGCTAAATAAACCTGTGTATGTGGAGGTTAAACATGGCACAAAATAATGACAAGCCGGGAAACGCGGATCCTTCAAAGGAAAACAATGACATCATCCCTGCCGCTGCTGCCAGCGGACGGGATCCTGTTATTGATATTAAAAAGTATCTGCAAAAGGCAAAAATCGGGAAAAGCGCCGCAGGGCTTCTTGAAGTGCTTTTCAAGGAAAAGACGTTCAAAGCGTCCGAGTGGCCGGCCAAGGTCGAAGAAACTCTTGGCCGACAGGTGAAAAGGTAAAAGGAGGTAATCTATATGGGTGTAGAGGGTGTAAATTTCCAAAGTGCCGGACAGCTTACTACGCATTTTATCCCCGGTGTTTTTTCGAGGATAGATTATGTAAAATCTTCCGGGGGCGGTGTTTCCGCAAACAACGCCGTATTTGTCGGAGAATCGAAGGGCGGGGAGCCGGGTAAAGTTTACTGGTTTTATTCCCCCTCCGAGGCTATGGAAGCATTACGGGGCGGTCCGCTTCTCAAAGCGGTGTTACACGCCTTTTCTCCGGGGAATGATCTTACCCCCCAGTTTATCGGCGCAATCCGGGCAAACGTGGGGACCAAGGCTTTCCGGGTTATGCGAAGCGGCGCAACGGATATTCTGAAAGTCCCTGCCTACGACTGGGGCCTTCATACCAATTCCGTAAAAATGAAATTGGAAGAGGGCAGCGTCCAGGGAACCTACAAAGTGTCTGTCGAATTTGAGGGCAATGAGCAATTCATTGATGAAATTAAGCGCCTTTCATTCAAAATTCAGTATACCGGGGCGGGGTCCGCTGCGGTAATGAACATTACCAAAACTGGTATTTCTACCACGGTAACGGGGGGAGACGAAGGGGACAATTTGGAAATAGCCTTTGATTCCTACAAGACCATTGAGGATCTGGTAAACTACATCAACGATCATCCGAATTATACCTGTTTGGTTATGGCGGAAAACCCCAAAAACGAAACGGCACACCTGGATTCGGTTTCCAATGCCAATATCAAGACCGAGTATACCGCCAGGTCAGACCTGCAGGCGATCATTGAGGCTATCAGAATGAGTGCTTTTACCGGGAAAGATGATGTTCAGTTTATTTCTTCCGCCCCCACCCGCGTCATTCCCGACCTGGATACCGGATGGGTCTATTTCAGCGGCGGGACAAACGGATCATCCTCTGTCATGGCCTACAGCGATGCCATTGATAAACTGGAAAGCGAAGATGTGAATATGGTTGCCACCGACACCCCGGATGACGCCGTACACATTCTTATCCGCAACCATTGTATCAACATGAATTCAACCGAGGGACGGAAAGAACGCAGTTTCCTTGTCGGAGGCGACCTGGGGGAAGATGTGGAAGAGGTAATGGAGCGGGCCCGGATTTTGGGAAGCAAATTCGGCTCCATCGCCTACCCCGGAGGGTACAGCTACGACGTACTGGACTACTCCAAAAAAGAGTTTGTTTCCCCGGTATTCTATGCCGCAAAACTGATCGGGCAGGAAGCGTCCCTGGCAATCAACGAACCGATGACCAACAAGAGTGTCGATTTCCTGTCGTGGGAAGTTGATTTGAAAAAAGGCGATATGGTGAAACTGATCAAAGCCGGGGTTACGGTTGGCGGGAAGTCCCAGGACAACCGCCTTGCTACCATCCGCAGCGTAACCACCCACCAGGGGAGCGAATTACAGTGCTGCGAGCGGTCCATGATGCGGGAAGCCATGTATATGGCAAGGGATTTGCGGAACGCCTATCTTAGCGCCATCGGAAAGCCGGGCATTGACGGATCCCTGGGGGACGTGGCGGCTACTTTCTGGACCAAGGTGAGTACCTGGCACAAAATGGGCCTGATTGTCCGGGATGATAAGGGCAATCTGGCATGGGGATTTAACGTCCGAAGGGTAGGAAGCGCAACCTTCATTGAATACCACACCTACCTTACGGCTCCGCAGAACTTCTTCTTCATAACGGCTTTCCAGCACGTTTATGAAGGTTCCGACATGGCTATTGCGGCCTAAAGGGAGGATATAAAGAATGAGTTTACCTAACATAACCAATCATACTATAGCGACCGGGGCAAGTGTCCAGTTGAAAGTAAGCGTAAACAGCGACACCCCGGATACCATTCTGGGCCTTGCCTCCAATGTTTCCTACCAGGAAAACTACAATCTCCAGGATGCCGTAGTCATCGGCATTCTGGGGCCGGTGTCCATTGATCCGCAGGGCTACTCCTGCGAAATCACGGTAGGTTCTTTTGTGCCGGCCAAGTTGAAAATGGACGGGGATACCTACCAATCGGACATTACCGAGGCGGTACTGGAAAAGCTGCCCAAGCGGGCTGATATTTTCGCCACTTCCAAGGGAAAAGTTTTTCAAAGCCTGGAATTCTTTGACAAGGATTCAGGCACGACCCTTGCCCGGTTTCTGGGCGTTGTCCTTTCCAACCAGGGTATGACCGTCGAGGGTAATACCTACGCAAAGGCAAACGTTCAATTACGGGCGGTGGAAAAGGTCATATAAACTGAAACGAACCCCGTATGGGGCGCGTAAACTGAAAAAGGGGCCGTTCCTGACGGGGCGGCCCTAATATGGAGCGAATTATGAGCGTTAAACAAAATGAAAAGGCCGATGATCTGATAATTGTGGATCATCCTGTTGAAACGGAATCCCCGGTTGAGAAATCCGTCAGGGAAATGGACATTATGGAAACCCTTCTTTCCGGGAAGGCTATACATAAAAATTTAGAAACCAGCCGGGGAGTATTTACCGCCCAATTTCCAAGCGGGCATGACCGCCTGAAAATCGACCAGGTCCGGGCATTGAGGCGGCGGGGCATACCGGCGGAATCATTTGACGACCAGGCCGATTTGAATAACAATATATGGTCTACCCTGGATATTGTTATTGTTGACGGCCCTGACTGGTACAAAAAAGCTAAAAAGAATAATCCGTCATGGAGTTGGGAGGAGGGACCGGACGAAGAGCTTATACTGGAGCTTTACAATCTGGTCCGCTCTTTTCGTTTGGACATTGCGGAAAAGATTAGGCAGTCTAAACTTGGAAGACCTGTTGAAAAAATCGAACTCACTACAGATACAGCGCCTGTGGATGACGGAGCATTTTCGGGTCTTACCAACGGACCCCAGGGCGGAAAGGCTGACCGATAACCAGATAAGCCTTTTAATGCAGTTTTGGCTCGATTACGATGAAGACGCCATGAGGAAGGCATACCGGGAACACAAAGCCGTGGAACAGGAAAAGCCGAAATTCAACCGGCAAGCCTTGTACGATATAGGGTATACCGATGAGGAAATAGATAATGATCCCGCATTGCGGGGGGAATGATTAATAATCATGCAGGAGAAAGATTATGGGCTTACAAGCGCAATGGATTGAAAACAGGAAAACAAAATCGCAGAACCTCCTTGGGGCGGCGGCAGCCCTTTCCAGGGAAGGTTTTGCGGTAACGAGGGCGGAGGCTCTGAATACGGGCGAGATTGCTATTCAATGCGCGTATTTGGGGAATGTATCATCACCCAGGAGCGAACCGGTAGCTAAATAATGCTCAATTACGATTGCCTGACCAACAATACGGTTGAGACAGTCGGATTCAGGGTAACCTTTGTTGATTTCCAGGGATGATTCCAGGGCTTTCAGCCTGAATTCTTTGATAACGGGGTCTGTTTCGATCATGTATTTTACCCTCCGATCCCATTATCGGAGAAATTGCGGGCTATACTTAGGGAGATGAATAAATGCAAAAAATAGGCGTTGCTATCGGCCTTGATGTAAGCGATCTTGTTTCTAACGCGCAAACGGCGAAGGGCGCCCTTGAAAGCATGGGCCGGACCCTGGATTCTTCCATCAAGAAAGGCAATCTTGAAGATGTAAAAAACTACGCCCAGGCAAGCATTGCAGCCCGCAATAACTTCATAAAGGACGCCCGGATAGGCGGCTACTCGGATAAGGTTACGCTCGACGCCGCGCCGTTGCAGGAACATATAAAGAACCTCGGATCGGCCATGAAACAAATGATCGCCGAAGGCAGGTCAAGAGAAGCCAAAGAATATAGCGCCATTATCAATGATTTTCAGAAACAATTTACACATGAACAGGCTGATCGCGGAAATAACGGCTTTGAAAACAACATCAGGCAGGCGATAAACGCGGGCGATACGGATACGGTACAGTCCCAGCTTGCCATGCGAAAACAGTTTATAGAAGACGCCCGGATAGGCGGCGATTCGGACATTAAACTTGATTCAGGCCCTCTTGAAAACGTGATTAAAGATCTTACCGCCGCCATGAACAGGGCAATCAGCGAAGGCAACCGGGATAAAGCCAAAGAATACCAGTCTGTCCTTGGAAAGTTCCAAAAGCAGATAGAACTTGAACAGGGTGATGACGGGCGGGAAAAGAAACTGGCGCAAAACCGGCAGGCCCGCCTTATACGGGATTTTACCCGGATCACGTCGGCCCAAAACGTCATAGGCCAGGCCGGGGCCGGAAATGTGGCGGGGGCCGCCCTGGGCGCCGCGGGAGGAATAGGCGATCTTGTCTCGCAGATTCCGAAAGCGGGGTTAATCGGCACGGCGGTTGTCGGCGCCATTACCGCCGTTGTAGCGGGGGCCAACAAGCTGTCCGAACAGTGGGAAAAGGTTATGCAGCCTTCCATGGCCCTTGCCGCCTCCCTGGGGCGGTTAAGCGATGACGCCGATAAGAACCACGCCGCATTTCAGGAAGTTTTTGCCCAGGCAACGGACCGGAATGTCCTCCACGGTTACAGCCTGGAGGAAGGGCTTGACCTTGCAAATCAGTTGTCCAAAAGCGGGATGGCCGCCGATAACGTCATAGGCGGGGAGGAGCAGGTATTCCGTTACCAGCGGCTTACCGACGCCGACCGGGGGGACCTTTCGAGGGCGGTGGGGTATGCGGGGCGTTACCGGAATAATGAAAACGTCCTGGGGTACGTCTACGGCGGCGTAAAGGAATCCGGTATGCAGCAGGGGCAGTACCAGGAGTACCTTAACGCAACCCTGCGGATTTTCGAGGAAGGGATTTATAAAGGCGTTATCAAGGGGTTTGCCGAAATAACCCGTACCCAGAATATGCTTGCCCAGATAGGGGAGACCTGGAAGGGGGAGCAGGGGGCGCAACGCATACTGCAGATGGAAGACGCCGTTACCGGCGCGGGCAAGCTCAAGAGCGATTACGACTTTATCATGTACCGGGCGGCGCAGAAGCAGATCGAAGAAGAAGGGGGGGAAGCAAGTCATCTGAATGTTTCAAAAAGACTGGAGCAGGGAATATCGGGCAACCCGGAAATTCTCGGATACGTGCATGAGATAATGAAAGGCATGGCCGGTGATGACCGGGGAACCGGGATTATGATGTATGAAAACGCATTCGGCCTTAAAGCCACGGCGGCGGAGCAATTATGGGACGCGCTGGAGGAAGGATTGAAAGGCAGGGACAAGGCCGCGGCGGTATTTGAAGACCCTGACGCGAAGGCCGTTGACGATACGCCGGAGGCGAAGCTGCTGTCCGCCACGCAGGGGATACGGCAGGATCTGGCGAATCTCGGGGAAAACGTTATCGGGGCGAAGGCGGGTATTGTGGACGCCATATCAAAGCTGACCCACATTATGGCGGGGGATAAAATTTTTACCTATTACGACAAGGAGGTAGATAAATCTCTTGATAATATCGGTCCCGCAGGCGATATCCGGGAAAAATTAAGCGGGTTATTACATGAGGCGTATAAAAACAAAGATCAGCCAGACGCCGACCTTAATAGAATGGGTGATTACGCGGAAAGCGCCGCTGAATTTCAACGCCTGATTAACAATATGCCTGCTGATAAGCAAGCGAAGATCGCTATGACTCCTCATTTGCAAAGGGCCACTGCTGTCCGGTTTAATTAAAAAAAGATAAAAATAGCTTGTATTTTTAGCCCTCAATTGGTATAAAGAAATCACCACAAATCATTGTACCATAAGGAAATACAAGCTATGAGCAAG
>JAISQR010000202.1 GCA_031274035.1 Treponema sp.
GCGTGGCGGGAACTGCCGGCCATATTCCTTGCGGGACTCCTGGGCGGCGTAAACCCCTGCTCTGTTTCCATGCTCCTCCTCCTCCTCTCCCTCCTTGGGGCAAAGCAGGGCCGTATCCTGCCCCTGGGGCTTACCTATGTGGCAAGCAGAATGTTCACCTACCTGGCCCTGGGGTTCGGCCTTTTTTCATTGGGCCGACTCATCAATCAGGATGTTTTCGCTTCGGTGTCGGAAGTCATACGGATTGCCGTCGTCGTCCTGGCGCTCCTCCTCTGCGTTCTCAACCTGGCGGATTTTGTGAACGCCCGGAGGGAAAACTACGGCGCCATAAAGGTGCAGCTTCCGGCGGCCCTGCGCCGTTTTAATCACCGGCTCATCAACAAGGTCGCCGGGGCCGATACCCGTTTCCTCATGGTGGGGATCTTCTTTCTGGGCGCCGCCGTTTCCGCCGGTGAATTTCTCTGTACCGGGCAGATCTACCTTGCCGCCATACTCTACCTGCTCAGGACGGATACGGGCGGAAACTCGGTTGCCCTGGTGAGCCTCCTCTGTTATACCCTTGCGGCTTCCATCCCGCCGGCGGCGCTGGTTATCTTCTGTTACAAGGGGAAACAGGCCCTGGCCCTTTCGGAATTCGCCCGGCAAAAGATGCCCCTCATCAAGATTGCCAACGCGGTTATCTTCGGGCTCTTCGCGCTTCTGGCATGGTTCTTCGGGTGAATATACCAAATTAACCACGGACTACACGGTTAAAATTTCCGTTTTTTTTTCAAATTCGCTAAAAAATCGCTTGACAAGAAAAGATATACGGGTTTATCCTACATGTGATCAGGGTATTCATGGTTAAAATCGTGTTTTTAGTAAACATGTATAGTAGCAGAGGGATGGTATGGTAATGAGGAATATATCTGTATATATCAACCCAGGGGATAGAACCGGTACGGTAAACAGCCTCGGACCCGAGGTTGTTTACCCCGTCTGTGTAAAGAAGGCGGTATTTTGATGAAATCTCCCTGTAATTTATTCTTGTGTTGTGGTAAAATAACCCCCCCCCTCATACTATAGCGTCATGTCCAAAAAGAAAATATTCACCGCGTTTTGATATCGATCTAATAAACAGTTACTTGTTTCTTTTTTTTCCTTCTCATCTTTTTTTTCCGCGCAAAAACCGTCTTGGCGGTTTAATTTTTATAACTTGGAGGCGATATTATGAAAAATAATATCCGTATCGCGGGCTTGTCCATGGTAATGGTCGTCGTTCTCGCGGTAAATGTTTTTGGTTCGGGGGGAAGTCAATCCAGGACTTCAACCGGAATAGTTACTATTGACACATCCGTTGTAGGGGCCGCGCAATTCGGGGTTCAGGAGGGCGTGTATTGGACCGACATCCTTAAAGAGGATGTGGGGGTTCAGCTTAATGGTATTAATTCGTCAGTCGAGAACATGAACGCTATGTTCGCGGCCCAGGATTTACCGGAACTGATTATTAGCAATAATATGCCTATTATAACCAACATTATTAATGCCGGTATTTTTATCGATTTGGATCAATACAAAGATAAAATACCGAACATCCTCAACCTGGAAAAGATGTGTCTGTACATGAGGGATAACTGGTCTAACGGGACGGGAAAGCTTTATGCCATTAGAACCCTTTCATCGAACCAGTATAACAGCCGGGGAGGGAATAACAGGGGACCCTACATGAGATGGGACTATTACAAGGAAATAGGGGCTCCGGCGATCAACGAATTCGAAGATTACCTGGATGTGCTTAAACAGATAGTTGACAGACACCCGGTTAACGAAGCGGGCCAAAAGATCTACGGGATGTCTTTGTGGAATGATTGGGATGGCGGTACAATGAATTGTGCCGCAGAGGTAATGGATTATTTTGATCTTGAAATGATAAGGGGCTCGGGTCTCAATTTTCTGGAATACAACCTGAGTACGAAAAAATCCAATAGTGTACTCGACAACGACAGCGTCTACAAACGGGGCGCGAAGTTCCTTTTTAAGGCGAATCAAATGGGCCTTTTGGACCCGGACTCCCCTACCCAGGGTTGGGAACAGCGCAGTGAGAAAGCTACTGCCGGGAGGGTTCTCTTCTCTTCAAACTCCTGGGCTTTTGGTTCATTCAATACCCCGGCGAAGGCGCAGCAGGGCATAGGGACCATGATGGTCCCCTTTACCAAAGAAAAAATCTACAATTACTCGGCGCCGACCTATGTGGGAAACCAGGTTTACATCGGCGTTAACAAAAATTCAAAAAATATTGATAAAATTCTGGAACTGCTTAACTATATGTTCAGCATTGATGGTTACATGAACCTTCAATTTGGACGCCGGGGGATCCTATGGGATGTGGATTCCAGCGGGGAACCGTACTTTACCGAATTATACTGGCAAATGCAGGCTGATCTGAATTTGGAGTTTGATAACGGCGGTCGGCCCGAAGGAGGATGGGCTTCGCTAGTGACGGGTGAACCCCCTCTCAGCGGCTTGACAATCAACCCCGCATGGAACAGGCGGCTCGACGGCGCCGACTGGATCAAGAAAGATTTCGCGCCCAAAGACACGGCCCTGGTTTTGGACTGGCAGAAAACCATGAACGCTGTTGATGAAATGGACTATTTCACCAAGCATGATCTGCTGGCCAAGGCCCCGTTTGCCCAGATGCCGGCTTATCCTGATGATATCCAGATTTTGATTAACAGGATTGGAGAAGTGGTAAGACCCGGAACCTGGAAAGCCGTTATGGCAAACAGTGAGGCCGAATTTGAGGCCATCTGGGCCCAAATGTCCGCCGACGCCAAAGGTATCGGCATCGACAGGGTTCTCGAATGGACCTTGCAAACCTACGAAAAAGCGGCTGCCGAAGGCTCCAAGTATATGTGGTAGAGGAGATTAGGGGATGATAGGGAAAGAGAACAAGACCGGACAAAAGATTCCGGCGAAATACCGGCTTTTGCTCATGATACTGCCTTTTATAGTTTTGATATTTCTTCTTTCCTATCTTCCCCTGGCAGGATGGGTTTTAGCATTTTTTGACTATAGGCCGGGTTTTCCGCTGGGGATGGATAACTTCATCGGGTTCGGTAATTTTAAACTGATCCTTCAGGATAAGTACGCGGTAGCTGATATAGTCAGGGTAATGAAAAACACCCTGGGCATGAGTTTCATCGGGCTTTTTACCTCATGGATGCCCATGGTTTTCGCGATACTTCTCAACGAAATCAGGGTGAGGAGCGCGCGCAAGGTTGTACAGACCTTATCCACCATTCCCAATTTTATAAGCTGGGTTCTGGTTTTTTCCATAGCCTTCGCGATGATGTCGGTCAATGACGGTTTTATTAACCGCTTCCTCATAGCGGTTGGCGCAATTGATGACGGTATTAATTTCCTTGCCGGAGACAAGCACGTCTGGCTCGGCATGTGGGGCTGGGGTACATGGAAAGGCCTGGGGTGGGGTGCCATTGTGTATATTGCCGCCATAACGTCAATAGATCAGGAGCTTTACGAAGCCGCGAGGGTCGATGGGGCGGGGCGTTTCAGGTGTATCTGGCATATCACAATACCCGGTCTGCTGCCGACCTATTTTGTTTTGCTCATCCTTTCAATAGCAAACTTTATCAACAATGGTATGGAAGCGTATTACGTATTCCAGAATCCCATGAATAAAGCGGCGATAGAGGTGCTGGATCTGTATGTTTATAACCAGGGAATCGGGGGGATCCGGTACTCCTACTCAATCGCTATCAGTATCTTAAAATCCATAATAAGCTTAATTCTTCTGTTCACGGCCAATTCATGCTCAAAGTTATTCAAAAAGGAGTCCATATTCTAATGAAATACAAACCCGGTCCGGCGGATATAATTTTTGATATCCTTATTTATGTTTTCTTTATCTCATTTACTATTATGTGCGTCTTCCCGCTTTACTATATTTTTATCAACACGATCAGCGATAACGAACTTGTAGCCCAGGGGAAGATACTTTTTTTGCCTGACGGCATTCATCTGGCGAACTACATAAAAGTGATGCGGCTCAATGCGCTGCCTCAGGCCTTTCTGGTATCGGTGTCCCGTACTGTTATTGGTACTTTTCTCAGCGTTATATGTACAACCTTTGTGGCGTATATATTAACCAAAAAAGCCCTCTGGCACAGGAAACTAATCTACCGTTTTTTTATTGTAACGATGTATTTTAACGCGGGTCTCATTCCGGTGTATCTTACCATGCGTTCCCTTGGATTGTACAATAATTTTTTTGTTTACATAATAGGCGTTATCAGCGTGTTCAACGTTATCCTGGTGAAAACGTACATAGAGAGTATTCCGGAGTCTATAGAAGAATCCGCGGCCATAGACGGCGCGGGTTATCTGCTCATATTCATCAGGCTCATTATGCCCCTGAGCCTGCCCATCCTGGCGACCATCGCCGTGTTTAACGCGGTAGGCCACTGGAATTCCTTTATGGATACCCTGCTGTATATAAGAAATGAAAAATTGTACACCCTGCAGTTTCTGCTCTGGCAGTATCTCAACGAATCAAACCAGCTTGCAAGTACGCTCAGGCAGACTGTTGTGGTAGGCGGAAGCACGTTTAATCCGGCTACTGTGATGACCCCAACGTCAGTACGCATGACCATAACCATGGTCGTAACGCTTCCGGTTCTTTTCGTCTACCCCTTCTTTCAAAAGTACTTTCTTAAAGGGATAATGATAGGCGCCATCAAGGGATAGGTAACCCGGCGGACGAAGGTCGACATTTTCCGCGATACTAGCGTATACTTCTCTATCAGACCCGGGAGTCCTCGGACTGCCGGTGCTTTCGTTTTATAAAGGGGAAAAACATGGACTTTAAAGCTATGAATTTAGAAGAAGAACGGTACAACACCCTGATAGGACAAGGCGGGAGTAAACTGCTGCACAGCGAACACTGGTCAAACCCGGACGCCGAAACCTACATAACTGGCATTGATTATTATGACCATCCTAAGTTATGCAGGGAGAAAATGCAGGAACTGTATCCCCTGATGCCCCTTGGCATACCTGAAACGGACGATCCCAAGCCCCGGCCTACCCTGGGCGGTGACGGGCCTTCCAGCGACGCGGTAAATCACACGGTACGCTGGGGTGATTCGCATACGGGTACGTTTCTTCACGGGGAGCAGTTTTTTAAAACGCCGGAACAGGTTTTTGCCTTTAGCCCGCTGGAACACGCGGACTTCACCGAATGGGAGCATGTGGTGATGAATTGGGATTTTTCCAGTGAGGAAGGGATCTACCAAAAACTCCGGAAGAATTATCCCGCCGAATGGGGCGATAAGGCGCCGCCGAAATCCACCGCGGGGACATGGTTCTACAACACCATGTTTATGTGGCCCCTGCTTACCTTCGGATGGGAATTGTTCCTGGAATGCTGCCTGGATGATCGGTTCGAGCGCGTTATGGACGAATTTGCCGAGATAAACCGGCGGGTATTCAGGGCGCTCGCCCGGCTGCCCATCAATTTTGTAACCTGCCACGATGATATTGTCATGACCCGAGGCCCTGTTTGTTCCCCCGAGTGGATGAACAAGTATATCTTCCCCCGGTACGAGGAATACTTTTCGATACTGAACGATGGTGGAGTGGAGGTCATTTTTATGGCCGATGGCTGTATGGATGCCTTTGCGGATGACGTTATTGCCTGCGGCGCCAAAGGTATTGATACCGAACCATACACTGATTTTAAGACCATCGCGCGGAAACATAAAGATTGTTACCTTGCGGGAGAAGGGGATAACCGTATTCTTAACCGGAATAACCCGGCGGAAATACGCGCTATGGTGGAATCCATGGTGGAGACCGCTAAAATGTGCCGGGGGTACTTTTTAAGCTGCGGAAACCATATCCCCTGGAA
>JAISQR010000203.1 GCA_031274035.1 Treponema sp.
AAAGCGGTATACAAGAAGCGGAAAGAGACGGTGGAGCCGGTATTCGGGATAATCAAGGGTGCGATGGGATTCCGGCAGTTTTTACTGAGGGGGCTGGAGAAGGCAGGGATCGAATGGGACTTGGTAACCTTGGCCTATGATATGAAGAAATTATTTTCGCTGGGGGGTGGGAGAGGTCTGTCCTCAACGGGATAGGGGGGGGAACAGACGGGGGAACGGGCATAATGAGCCCCTTCTTACCCGAAACGGGGAAGTAATTTAGGCTGCCCTCCTGAAACTTACATCGTTTTTTGCTGAAGCCCCACAGGCTCCTAGTTTTTGGTTTTGCGAAACCCCTTGGGGAGCTTTCAGTTCCCTATGGTTTCTATATATTATTTTTTGGAGGAGTTGCATGAAAAAAAGAATCTTGTTTATGTTGGCGGGTATGCTTGTATCGGCCATGATTTTCGCCAGCGGCGGAAATGACACAAGATCTGGCGGCGGTACATACAAGGATACCATCACATGGGGGCAGGGGGCGGATGTTACCTCCTTTGATCCCCATATCGGCAAGGAAACCCCGGCGGTTCAGGTTACTAATCATATCTTTGATACCCTGGTAGAAATTGACGGAGTTACCAATGAGTTGAAACCCCAGATCGCCGAACGGTGGGAACAATTGTCCCCTACTTCCTATCGCTTTTTTATACGGAGGGGAATCAAATTTCACGACGGGACGGAGCTTACCGCGGAGGATGTAAAATTCTCCCTGGACCGTGCCATTAACACCGCCGCGGTGGCCTATATTGTTGACTTTATCTCCGATGTAAGGGTCGAGAACCCCTATCAGGTGCTGGTGAACACGCACGCTCCCTACGGACCGGGCCTGCGGAACCTGGCCGTACCCTTTGCGGCGATAGTCCCCAAGGCCTATGTGCAGGCCAATCCCGACGGTCTCTTGCAGAAGCCCATCGGTTCCGGCCCTTATAAGTTTGTTTCCTGGAACCAGAGCGATTCCGTGCGGCTGGAAGCCTTTGCGGATTATTACGCCGGACCGGCGAAAACCAAAAACCTTGTCATGAAGGTTATCCCTGAAGCGTCCCAGCGTACCATCGCACTTGAGACAGGGGAAATTGATCTGGCCTACGATCTTACTACCAATGATACCAAGATTGTGGAGGCGAACCGGAACCTTACCCTGTTTAAGGCCCCCTCTCTAACCTGCTTTTATATATCCCTGAATATGCGGAAAGCTCCCTATGACAACAAGCTGGTCCGGCAGGCCGTCAGTCATGCTATTGACCGGCAGCTTATCATCGATACGGTGTTGAGCGGCGCGGGCCAGTCAGCGGACGCCATCATTGCCCCCGCGGTATACGGCTATTACGCTACCGGTGCGGATAAGTACGATCCCGCCCTTTCCAAAAGACTTTTGGCCCAGGCAGGGTATCCTAATGGATTTTCGACCTCCATTTGGGTGAATAATAACCAGGAACGGGTGGAAGTATGCCAGGCCGTTGTGGAAATGCTCCGCGAAGTAGGCATTAACGCCCGGCTTGAGGTGATGGAATTCGGCGCTTTTATACAACGGTCCACCGCCGGGGAGCATGACATGGGATATTTCGGCTGGGTAACTTCCACAAAAGACGCTGATTATACCTATTATTCCCTGGAACATTCCAGCCAGCAGGGCGCCGCGGGAAACCGCAGTTTTGTGGCGGATCCCCAGGTTGACCGGCTTGTGGAACAAGGCCGTACCAGTGTGGAAGCCAGTGTTCGGGAAGCCGCCTATAAGGAATTGGCTGTTTATCTGGCGGATCTAAGCAATAATATCAATATTGTTTATACACAGATCAACGCAGGGGGAAACAACAAGGTGGAAAACTTCATCCTTGACCCCATAGGCTACCACAAACTGGAAAATGTGCAGGTAAGGCGTTAGGAGTCTGCGGGAGTTTGTAATTTATAATACATTACAGGAAAAAAATTTTAACCGCGGAGGCGAATAAGTCGAAGAAATAAGGTTTGCGCCAAAATCTTATTCGCCTTCCGCGGCTTTATTTATCTATGTTTTTGGGCAAAGCCCCGCAAACTCCGAAAGCATGCCCATTGATCGGGATTTTTATGCGCGAAGCGCAACAGGCTCCTAGGCTTATGCGGGCGGCGCAAGAAGGGAGCTTTAGAGTTTCGCCTCTTCCATAGATTCACCCCACTCGGCAAGTTTACGGTGCAGGGTCTTGCGGCCTATATTGAGAACCTCGGCGGTTTTGCTTTTATTACCTTTAAGGTTTGACAGGGTATCCCTGATGATGATCTTTTCCGATTCGGCAAGGCTGGTCCCCACCGGTATGCGTATCCAGCCTTCGTCATTGCTGGCCCTCAGCGTAGGCGGAAGATCGCCTTCGCTTATAAGCGGCCCTTTGGTCATCACGACGGCGCTTTCCATGCAGTTACGCAGTTCCCGTACATTACCGGGCCAGCTATACGCATAGAGGCAGGATCGAGCCTTGTCGTCAATGCCTTCCAGTTGTTTGCCGTTTTCCGCGGCAAATTCCTTTAAAAACGCGGTGATCAAAAGGGGTATGTCGTCCTTGCGTTCGCGCAGGGGCGGAACATGTATGTTCACTACATTAAGGCGGAAGTAGAGGTCCTCGCGGAAATTACCCTTTTCAATCTCGGCCTTGAGGTCTTTGTTGGTAGCCGCGACGATACGGACATCGGTTTCTATGGTTTCCTCGCCTCCCAGCCGTTCAAATTTCTTTTCCTGGAGTACACGAAGCAATTTAATCTGAATATTCTGTTCTATCTCCCCAATCTCATCCAGGAAGAGGGTTCCTTCGTTGGCCAATTCAAAACGGCCGCGCCTCCTGGCTACGGCTCCGGTAAAGCTGCCCTTTTCGTGGCCGAAAAGCTCGCTTTCAAGTATACTGGAGGCCAGAGCCGCGCAGTGTACCTTGATGAGCGGCTTCCCCCGGCGCGGGGACAGCTCGTGAATGGCATTGGCTACAAGCTCTTTGCCTACACCCGATTCCCCGGTGATAAGGATGGAAGCCCTGGACGGCGCCGCCCTGCTTATCGTGTCGAATATTTTACGCATGGGCGCGCTCGTACCTATTATCGCATTAAATTTTTTCCGCTGTTCTAGTTCTTCTTCCAGCCGCCGGTGCTTGAGTACCAGTTCCCGGTTTGCTAAAGCCCGCTTACAGAGCAGGGAAAGGCGGTCCAAGTTTACCGGCTTGGTAAGAAAATCGTATGCCCCGATACGCATAGCGTCAACCGCGCTTTCCACGGTTCCGTGTCCGGTAAGGACTATCACGGGAATACCCGGAGTTTCAGAGCAGATATGTTTAAGCAATTCTTCGCCGGAAATACCGGGCATACGAAGGTCGGTAATGACAAGATCTATATCCCCCCTCTGGAATCTTTTCCAGCCTTCATTGCCGTCGGCGGCGGTTTCGACATCATGGCCGTCCATCTGTAGGGCTTCGGCAAGGCCTTCACGGATATTCCGCTCGTCATCTACTATGAGAAGTTTAAATTTCATACGCGCCTCCCGGGCCGTATTCGACATTCGTACTGCCTTCCGTGCAGGATTTTTCCGGCATATTCTCCTTCGCAAAATACGCCGTATTTTGCGCTATCTGCGGTGCAACCAGCGCGTTCCGCACCGCATCCCTTATATCCTCCTGTATATTGCCTTCAAGCGTCTTAAAGGGCAGGATACTCTCGTGGCCTATAAGCCGCCGATCTTTCTGGGGAATAGGAATAGGGATAGTGATAATAAACGTACTGCCCTCTCCGTTTTTGGATTTAACCGATATTTCCCCCCTGTGTTCACGCACGATTTTAAATACTACGGTGAGCCCCAGCCCCGATCCGGTATCTTTGGTAGTAAAGTAAGGCTCAAATATCTTGGAAAGATTTTTTTCAGGGATGCCTACTCCCGAATCGCTTACGCTGATAACGACATCTGTTTCTGTCGCACTGGTGTTTATGCGGAGGCAGCCGCCGTCCGGCATAGCGGAGATGGCATTTTTAATGAGATTGAGGAAGGCTTGCTTCATTTGGTGTTCGTCAAATTCAATAGAAGGAAGCTCTTTTGCCAGATCCAGGCAATATTCGATATGGGCTTTCTCCATTTCAAGAGATACAAACTGAACAAACTCTTCTATAAATGTGTTGATATTCCCTAATCGAATATCCATTGGCACAGGCTGTACCGCAAAGAGAAAATCTACCACAATGTGGTTAAGGCGGGCTATCTCCTCGTTGACTATTCCAAGATGCCTGTCCATAAGGTTAAAATAGGCATTTGCGTCCTCCCGTACCTTTTTCCTGTTAGATAGGGTCTGGAATAGTCCTCTGTTCATCTCTATAGTTTTCTGGATAAGCTGTGTGTGAATCGACAGGGAACCCAGCGGATTCTTTATCTCGTGGGCTACCCCGGCAGCCAGGGTAGTAAGGCTTGCAAGGCTTTCCGCCCGCCTGAGCCGCATCTCCCGGTTATGCCGTTCGGTAATATCCTCAATAAAGATGAGGGAACCGCAGACATGGTGCTCACTAACCAGGGGAAGTATGCTTATACTGAAGAGCCGGGATATACCCTGTATCTCTATATCAAATTCATGTTTCTCTACCTTATCCCCGCTGGTGAGGGTTTTTTCAAAAAAAGCCTTAACCTTTTCATTCTTAATTTTAGCCCAGACCGGCCCGTACTCATAGTTTACCGGAAATACCCGTTCCGCATACTTATTTGCCAGGGTTAGATGATGCTGCGTGTCGCAGACCAGAACGCCGTCATTAAGCGAATCCAGGGCGGATTCCAGCCGGTCTATTTCAAAGGCCGCTCTTTTCAAAAGTTCCTGAGCCTGTTCGGAAGTGATTTTATCAATTCTTTTAAGTGTTTGTTTTATAATATGCCGCACCAGCTTCCTCCGTTCTGTTTCTTCAATGGTTTCTGGTGGATAAAACAGCAGAACCGATACGCATCATTGCATGGGTAAGTTCCCAGCCAAGACGGTCCAGAGCCAGAGCAGGGCTTTGGTTATAGACTAAAACGGCTGTTCCCGCTTCGGCGGCGGCCTTATGGCAAGCCTCCAGAAACGGGACAGCCTGACAGGAGAGAAGCCCCGCCTCCGATCCCGCGGGCATCGCGGATTCCTGCCTTTGGCTTTGCGAAGAAAGCGCTAACAGGCTATCCAAAAACCGTCCAAAAAGGGAACGGCTTTCAAAGTTATCCGCTTCTTTTAATACTTTTACCGCAGCTTCATTGATAAGCTGCGGGGGGCGGCCCAGACCGGCTTGCTCGGCGACAGGAACGGTGTACTTTCCAAGGAGTACGACTGTCTCCGGTATTGCAAGGTTCCGCTTCCTCAGTGTAATGGCCGCGGACTGAGCGGCGCCCGCGGCAAAATAGGCCGCAAGCGGCCGCATTTTTTCAGGGGAAACCGGAAGAAACGATTCCAGATAGACCGTGATCCGGCCCTCTGTACCGCCCGGCCCGGCGGCAGGGGTATCGCGGAAGACACGGCGCAGCACCTCTGCTTCCTGGGCTTCCGTTCTGGCGGTAAAACGATAGGGACGCAACCGTGAGAGGATAGTCGGAAGCAGAACCTCTTCATGGGAAGAAGTAAGGATGATACTTACTGTTTCAGGCGGTTCCTCAAGTATCTTGAGGAGGGAATTCCGCGCTTCATCAAGCATCCTGTCGGCGTTTTCTATAATAAGGATCTTCCGCCTGCCCAGAGGGCCTATGCGCGTCCAGTAAGCAGCCCGCCTTACATGGCCGACCGGTATATACTCCCTTATACCTTCGGCCTCAAGTTTAAGGGCGTGTTTTATAAGGGCTTCGCCGGATTTTTTGAGCTTTTCTTCATCTTGAGAATTCTCCAAGTATTCAAATTCATCGAGGTCCTCTTCCAGGGCCGCAACCAGGGGTGAAATTTTTGACAGTCTGGTATCATCTTCCCAGAGAACCAGGGAAAAACGGGCAAGAAGTTTCCGTATGGAACGGATAAAGAGTACCCGCGCTCCGCCCTTACCGTTTTCGCGCCTGAACGCGGCAAAAGAGGCTGAAATTTCGGCAAGAAAGGGCCGGCCGCCCAACTGGAGCAGATCGGGGTGGAGGAGCAGGCGGTGTCTGACACAGCTTGAGCAGGAGCAGTTAAAGGGAAACAATTGTTTTGGAGGGCCTTCGGCCTTGCCGGTATTGAGGCAGGAAAGAACCCGCGCGGTTTCCAGCGCCGCGGTTCCCTTGCCCGAAGCGGGTTTTCCTAGAAAAAGCATAGAAGGTGCAAGCGTCCGGCTGGAAATATCCAGGGCCAGTTGATCTACGGCATCCTGCCCGATAACATTCTCAAACATAGTCTTTCCAATATCTATACACAGAAGCATTGAAATACAACAAGTTCCGCGTCTGCCGCGGAGAGGAACAGGCGGGTGGGTAGCGGAATAGCCTTGCGCCGCAGGCGCAAGCTATGGAGCGAGGGAGGGCAGCGTAAGAATAGGCCGCGGCCTTAACACATAGAGGCCGCCCTCTTGCGGCAACGGCGCCCTCCCTCATGATTCCCTCAATATATTCTGTACTATACCGGCAAAATCGGGCAAGGTTTCGTTTAGCAATGGAAGGAAAATGCCGGCAAAGAAGCTGCCGCCCAGAATGTTATCCGCAGGAATAATAGGCTGGATGTGTATGATAAACAGTACAAAGACGGTAAATGTTACACCTTCAATGAGGCCGAAGATCATGCCAAGGAACTTATCAATGCCGCCCAGGTTAAGAGAGTCAACGATGTCTTTGAGAATCTTCTTTATAAAGGTAACAGTCAGAAAAACAACGATAAAAATAGCGATAAACGCAAGGGTTTCGGCAAGTACCTGCATATTCCGCAATGCGGGCGCTTTGCTTTTGATAAAGTCCGCCCCTGCCTGGCGGAAGAAAAAGCCCCCAAGAATACCCAACACCAAGGCGGCCACGGAAAGCGCCTCTTTGATAAAGCCGCGCAGAGCCGCGCGGACCGTAAAAAGCAGGATAACAATTAATAAAATAATATCAATAACGGCAAAATTTTCCATAATATATTCTTTAATCATAATACCTTTTTTATGAGATTACAAGGATTTGTCCGGCACGATCCGCAATAGAAGCGGCAATAAGAGACGCGGCGTCGGAAGAAGCAAGGCGGGATGAGGCGGCAATCATGGCCTGCCTTTTTTCCCGGTCTCCGGCAAGGGCGGCCGCGGCCTCCGTCAGCCCTTGCCTGTTTGCCTGCCCGGGCCGGAACACAAGGGCCGCGCCCATACGCTCGAAAATTTCCGCGTTTTCAACCTGATCGCCCCGCGTGCCCGAACCGCTTAAAGGTATGAGTATCATAGGTTTTTGAAGAGAAGCGCATTCCCACACGGTTCCCGCTCCGCTGCGGCAGAGGACGATTTCCGCCGCGGCTATTACATGGGGAAGCTCCTCCCCGATATACCGGTAGGGTTTGTACTTTGCCGTGGGTTTTTCGTCCCATTCCATGTAATAGCCGGTTTGATGGACCACCGCATATATTTTGACAAGATCGGGAAGCGCTTCCCGTACAAGCTCGTTTATCTCCCGCGCGCCCTGGCTGCCGCCCAGGACAAGAAGTATCCGATCCTCCGCGCCGAGGCCGAGGAAGGCCCTGCCTTTTGCGGGATCCGCGCCGCGGAATTGGGGCCGTATGGGGTTTCCGCTTACCTGGAGCCTGGAACGATAGGAAAACGGGAATAGCGCCGCCGATTCTTTATAGGGGATGAAAACTTTCTCGGAAAAGCGGAGGTTTATCCTGGTTGCAAGACCCGGAGAACTATCCGATTCGTGGCTGAAAACAGGAATTTTAAGGGACGCGGCCGCGGCGCAGGGCGGAACGCTGACAAAACCGCCTTTAGAAAAGAGAAGTACGGGCTTTTCTTTTTTAAGGATACGCCGCGCGGCAAAAAAACCCGCAAGCACTTTAAAAATATCGGCAAAATTCTTGAACGAGAAATAGCGCCGGAGTTTCCCCGACGGTATGCCGTAAAAGGCAATGCCCGCGCCCTCGACTATGGCCCTATCCATGCCGGTTCCCGATCCAATCCAGAAGATACGGAAGCCTCCGTGTTGCTGTAGGTATGAAATGAGGGCCAGCCCCGGATAGATATGCCCCCCCGTACCGCCCCCGGTAAATGCAATACTTATCATGGACTACCAGTATACCCGGAGGAGGGATTACCGGCAAGGCCCTGTCTTTTGCCCAGCAATTTTACTTTTAAGAAATTCAACCGCGAAAGGCGCGAAAAAGGAAAGTGTACTGCTTCCAAGTACCGCGAACATACCCAAATTTTAAGAAATGCAACCGCGAAAGGCGCGAAAAAGGAAAGCGTGCTACTTGCAAGTACCGCGAAAACACCCAAATTTGAAGAAATGCAACCGCGAAAGGCGCGAAAAAGGAAAGTGTGCTACTTGCAAGTACCGCGAACATACCTAAATTTGAAAAAATGCAACCGCGAAAGGCGCGAAAAGGACACTTCGTGTCCGTGGCTCCTAGCAGCCTGTTGCACTTGTGGATTTTTTGCATATTCATGCAAAAAATCCCGATCAATGGGCATGCTGTACTCTTCGAGTATTCGGAGTTTGTAAGGTATAATCGAACCTCCGGTTCGCATTCATGTTTATGAATATTTATACCTTGCAAACTCCCAAAGGAGCCCCGTTAATCGGAATTTTTGCATATTCATGCAAAAATTCACCAAAGTCCCACAGGCTCCTAGGGGGCGGGCCGCGCCCCGCCCCCACCGCACTATTCCCAGCCGCCCGATGTGCCGCTTACCGAACTGTCCAGCGTAACCCCCGTACCGGCGGTGATATTGCGTTTCTTACTGCCGCTGCTTACGTATACCGCATGACCGTAACTGTCGCTGTAGGCGGTGTTTTTTAACGAACTGGAAGCGTCTGACCCGTAAATGGTACCGCCCGACTGCTTGGTAAACGTACCGCTGGATACATACACCCCGCCGCCGTAGGAGGAGGAGGCAGTATTGCCGCTGATCGTACCGCCGCTCATGGTAAACGTGCCGGATACATACACCCCGCCGCCGTAGGAGGAGGTATTGGAATTGCATCTCACCTTCGCGTCGGCATTCATCACCAGCGCGCCGCCGCTGTTTACTGTAACCAGCGGAGACGTATTGCCGCTTATGCCCTGCAAAGTAACGTTGCTGTCCAGCGTCAGCTTAACCCCGCTGCCCACGGTAAACAGGGAACCGGTTGAACTTAAACTGACCGTCCGTTCCGCCGCGCCGCCGCTAAGGGTTATATTCACATTCTTGCCGCTGTAGGAAAGGGTCTGGGGCGCGATGGTCTCGTTGTTCCGCAGCGTAATGGTATAATTGCCGCCCCCCACCGCGTTGTTATTGATCCATGTTAAGGTATCCTCAAGCGATAAATTAGCGGGCATGACGGTGTCGTTGCCGGATCCGTTATGCGATCCGGCAACCTTAAACCACGCGCAATCGGAACCGGCAATTCCCGTTGCGTCTTTTTTATACCTTATATCAATAAAATAGCTGCCCGCCGTCGGAACCAGTATCGTTTTCGTTACCGAGTTTGTACCGGATATTACGCCGTCGGCATAATAAACAAAGCTGGATGAAAGCGAATCGCTATTCAGCCTGCCGATAACGGCAATGTCATAGCCTGCTTCCGAAGATACGTCAAGCTGTATCGTTATGGTCGCGTTGGCCCTGGTTGTTGTAAAGCGGACGCGCGTCGCGGTTACGCCGTTGTGTCCTATCGCGGGGGATTTGCGCCTGCCTTCGCTTTCCAGCGTCCATGTACTACTGCCCGATAAGGTACTGTATGTGATGTTAGGGATAGTAGTACCGCTGCTATCAGTAGTACTGTTATTCGTCTCTACAACCTTGAACCACGCGCAATCGGAACCCGCACTGCCCGATCCGTTTTTATAATACCCTATATCAATAAAATGGCTGCCCGCCGTTGGAACCGGTATGGTTACCGTTACCGAGTTTGTACCGGATATTCGGTCGCCGCTGTAATAACCGCTCTCGTATGTAGCCGAGGCGTTATCCAGCGTACTGATAAAGGCAAAGTCATAGCCTTGTTCCGAAGATACATCAAGCTGTATCTTTATGGACGCGTTGGCCCTGCTTGTTGTAAAGCTGACGCGCGATTTGGTTACGCTGTAACTGCCTATCGTGGGGGATTTGCGCCTGCCGTCGCTTTGCAGCGTCCATGTACTATGGCCCGATAGGGTACTGTACGTGATATTGCTGATAGTACCGTTGTTCGAGTTATTGTTCGATCCGTTATCCCCCTCATCAGGATGGAACAGATCCTTGCACCCCGCAAACAGCAGCAGCCCAATCCAACAAAGCGCCGCAATACGCGCCGAACCTTGTTTTGTATTTTGTATATTTTTCATGTTCTAACCGTCCTTAAAAATTTAAAAATGTACGGTATACGACACCCGTACCGCCTCTCCGCCCCGGTATCCCGGAAC
>JAISQR010000220.1 GCA_031274035.1 Treponema sp.
CGGGCCAATTACCGTACCGGCGGCCGGGTGCACCAGTTTGAAATCCACGGCCCCGGCGCCTCCGCCTTTATCGACCTCGGTTTCGGCGGCCCCGGCTGCGGCGGGAAGATAATCCGCACGGTCAAACCCGGCGGCCAGAGCCTGTCCGCGGCGGGGGCGGGCGAACAGGAGATCCTCGAATTTGACGGCCCCACCCTGGCGGGCAGTGACAGCTATGAGGTGTATTACGGCTACCACGCCGAAGACCGCCTTTTCGTAGAGACCGCCCTCGCCGCCGGCCCCAAAGGAACCGATCCGGCGCGGGCGGAGGAAGACTGCGCTTCCATGGAATTGGTTGAGCAACTGCTGGCATCCCGGATTTTCTAAGGGCCATGCGAAAATCCATTTGACAAACCATGCCATAATGAGGTAAAAGTCAACTATGAAGAAATTCATGCAGGAATTCAAAGAATTCGCGTTCAAGGGCAATGTGATGAACCTGGCGGCAGGCGTCATCATCGGCGCGGCTTTTCAGGGGGTGGTAACTTCCCTTACCCAAAACATTCTTTCGCCTATTGTCGGTATTTTCGCCAGGCAGAATTTCGATTTGCTGATGTTGAAGATCGGAAACGTGGAAATTAAATACGGGGCTTTTATAACATCCGTAGCAAATTTCCTCATTATGGCGTTCGTGATTTTTCTTCTGATGAGGGCTATGCACGCCTTTCGTACTTTGAACATTATCAACAAAAAGGAACAGGAGTCCGCCGCGCCGCCTCCGGATCCTGTTACCAAGACGTGTCCCTACTGTTTTTCCGACATAGCCATAAAAGCTACGCGCTGTCCTTTCTGCACATCGCGGATTGAGGTTGAGATTGAGGGTTAGCTCGAAAGGGTAATTTCAACCTGCTTATCAGCCGATTCGTAGATAGCATCAAGAAGCCGGGCGCTTTCCAGCACCCTGTCTATGTGGCTTCTGGTTTTGATACCTTTCCGCACGGCTTCAATAAAACGCAGGTCTTCCCGGGTGTACATATCGGGGATATTGTAGTCCGGTTTTACGGTTTGAAGCGCCCCGTTTTCGGTGGTATAATACGTGAAATGGCCGCCGTACCGGAGCCTGATGCCCCCTTTATCGCCCATGAAGTCGATATAGCCCCCCTCTTCGGCGTCTATATTCTGCGCCCAAGCGCCGTTAAAACTGATGCTCGCCCCGGTGGTGCGTATAAAGCCGGTTACCATGTCGTCTACATCGTAGACACCATCCGGAACCGGAGGACCGGCCCACATGTCCTTATACACATACTTGGAGATGTCCTTGCCCAGTTTGCTGTAGGCATTGGCGGAAACCGTTTTGGTCTTTATACCGGTGATGAAGAGGATGAGATCCAGATAGTGAATGCCCCAGTCGATAAGTACGCCGCCGCCGGACTGGGCTTTTATCGTAAAGGGACCGCCCAGGCCGGGTATACTTCTGAAAGCCCTGAAAGAACAGTAGATGTGGTACACCTCGCCGAGCTTACCCTGTTCCACATACTCCTTGATCAGCTCCACTGATTTGTGGTAACGGTTGCACACGCCGATATTGAGGATGAGGTTCCGCTTGTTCGCCTCATCGGCCATTTCTTTCGACAGGGCGTAATTGGTGGTGATGGGCTTCTCACAGAACACATGCTTTCCCGCTCTAAGGGCGTCCATGGTGATAGTGTAGTGAGAATAATTGGGGGTAAGCACATAGACCGCCGTAACTTCCCGGTCCTGAAGGGCCGTCTTATAATCCGTAAGAGCCTGGCCCGCGCCATAGTTTTTCCCAGCCGCTTCGGCCCGTTCGGGGATAAGATCCACAGCGTATTTGATCTCCACATCATCCATTTTGGAAAGCGGCCCGAGGTGGGCTATGTTGGCTATCTTTCCACAGCCTATAACGGCGATTTTCATTTTACTCATTTAGAACCTCCAATAAAGATATATGAGATAGCTCCAAAATCTGACATTTTGGAACTATCTCTTCATTATAATCGAATTCCCGGCGCTTGTTCTACCAGTGGCGTCGTGATCTTTCGGGGTTTCCGTTTTTCAAAAACAGATTATAGACAATCCAAAAAAACGGCGGTATTCATTCACCATGTATAAGTAGTTTTGCAGACTGACGCTGCCGGTAATGGCATTACTGGCAGTAAAAATATGGCCGCCATTTCCCATCCCGTCTTCAAGGCAACGCCGGACCGTCGCACGTATTTCTTCTTCAGTCCCGAAAGTGAGAAGATTTCCGCAGTCTATATTCCCCAAAAAAGTAATACGATCCCCATATTGTTTTTTCAGTTTTTTTAAATCCATACCGGCGCCGGCATCAATTTCACCGTATCCGTCAACGCCTGATCCTAAAAGAAAATAGTCGGTAACATCCCAGAGGTTACCATCGCTTGCGTTAACCGAAAATTTGCCTTTTACTCTGATTATTTCAGTCAATTTTTTTAGCTCTGGCATAATAAAATCCCGGTACATTTCCGGTGAAATAAGAGGCCTGTTACCGGCAAAATCACCACCTACACCGATTATTTCAACACCCAGCTCTGTATATATATCAATATAACGAAGCGTAAATTCTGTACATAATAAAAAATGTTCATGGGCTATTTCCGGCTCAAGAAGCAATGTCTGCATAAGATCCGTATTGGTCCAGATACCGTGTGAAAACGCGGGTGCATAGATTGGAAGATCCATATCCCGTTTTTTCATCTGCTCTCGCAGCAACGGATATACAATGAAGTCATATAGCGGCTCTTTCAACCGTTCCTTTGAAGAAGCGTTACTCCACTTGATCGCTTCAACCGGATCGTTAAAAGTCAGCGGATTATCGTCTGGTTTCTTTTTAAAAATATTCTCAGGCGGATTGGGGACACAATAGATCATATCATGGCCGAGCTTTTGCGCAAGCTCAACCCGGTCAACGGCATACTGCTGTATCGCCTTTTCATATCCGCCCAGTTGTTCGGCATAGTCAAACCAAGCTTTCATGTCACCGCCGAAATCTTCATAGTGTCTGCCCAACACCGCATCAGCGACAGGAGACAAAAGCACATATTCAAAACATGGCGTCCGATCCGGTTCTTGGTGATAAAACGCGGCTATTATCCGTTCACGTGATGTCATCACTGGATCCTCCAAGCTAAATCAACCAACCCCACCTTGAAGGCGGGTTATGTACCCTTCGCAAACAACAATAATCCGGACCTGGGTTTACATCATTTAACCGAACTGAGAAATTCAGTTAAATGAACCTGTTCCAAAATCCGGCGGTCCGGTCGGACTTAAGATTTTGGAACAGGTCTGTTTAAGTACTATTTTTTAATGATTTCAGGATTTGTTCTTAGATATTCGGCGAATTGCCTGCGGTACTCAGCCATATACTGATCCAGGCCGGCAGCCTTAAGGCGCTGGATAGCCGCGGGATAAGCAGATGCATAATCCAAAAGCCCATACCGAATAGGATAGAAAGAAGCTATGATCTCAGTTTGAAGAGCCGCTAACTGACTAGCTACCGGAGTAGAATCAAATGTAAAGGCAGCAATGGGGGTGTAGACTTTGTTATCAGCCTGGAAAGTAGCCCAAGCTATTTGCTCAGGAGAGGCCAATTCGCTGAAACGCATCCAAGGAAGATAACCGGTCATCCAGTCAGCGGAAGAATAAAGCCGGGCTCCGGTTGAATCATTTATGGGGGCTATTTTATTGGGGGCTGAAGCAGTGTAATGGGTTCCCTCAATCCCATAATGGAAAAGATCATGATTCTGTTTATTGGAATAAAGCCAGTCAAGAAATTTAATGCCTGATTCCGGCCTTTCAGCAGTGGCGGATATCCCCTGAAAGTTTAAAGCATAGAAAGTTACATGGGGCTTCTCCGGATTGAGGAAAAAGGTTGTTACCTGCTCATCAGGAAGATTTTGCTTCAATCCAATCCATGCGTCAAGTGTATTATTTGCTTCTGATGGTAACATGACTCCTAAAAGACTAAATTCATCAGTCCAATGTACACTTTGTGTATTCAGAATATCCGGATGAATAAGTCCTGCCTGAAATATTTTACGATAGTTTTCAGCGTCCCATCTAAATTCCTGGCTTTCAAAATAAGAATCTATAGTTCCATCCTGACGGGCAAGTACCAGATTATTCGACATATCCACATAGAATGGATAGGTCGGATAGGTCCGGTGCAGCCAATTTGGCGCCCAGGAAAGCTGATGCATCCAGTGATAAGCCGTTTTGCCCTTATCCTGAAGGATCTGCGCCTGCATTTTCTTGGAAACATCAATAAACTTGTCAATATTGCCATCGGTGGGAAATTCAGAAGCTACCTTGCGCAAAGGGTTGAGCAGAACAGTGACAGCCGAAAGGTAATTATCCATACTCCGCCAAGTAGCCGGTACCGCATAAGTCTTCCCGCCGTAACGGGCAGCTTTCCAATCATCATCACTAAACCGGTTCTTTAGGTTAGGATATTTGGCTAATAAATCATCTATGGGAACAATTCCTTCTTTGCCGACCAGAAAGCTGATGTTCTTAACATCCTGCATGATCTGGATAAGTTCAAAAGGCTCACCGGTTGACAGCATCAAATTTAAACGCTGATCGTAAACGTCCCAAGGGAGATAGACGAGGTCCACCGCAATATCAACGCCGTCAGCTTTGAGTTTGTCATTTACCGCTTTAATTCCGGTAGCATAATCTGCCGAGGCGGTACCAGGAACCACAAAACGCATGGGGTGCACAGACGCACCGCCCGATCCCGAGGAAGCTCCGCCTGCGAATAAACTGCCCGCCGTAACAGCAAACAGTACCAGCACAAGCGGAAGAACCGATTTTGAAAAACAGAACTTTTTCATGTTTTCCTCCTAATGAAAAATATATATGTTAAGGAATACCGCTTTGCGCGGTTTCCATAACAACCAAATTGCAGGTACAAATGTCAGCCTTTGACGGCGCCGACGATCATGCCTTTTACAAAATAACGCTGTAAAAAAGGATAAAGCAGAACTATGGGACCCATCGTTATGATTGACGCGGCCATCTTAAAACTTTCCCGGGGAGGCGTCACCATGGCGCCGGAAACCATCCTGTTCATGCCGCTGATAGTAGACTGTATATTGAAAAGCAGCATTTGGAGAGGGTGTATTTTGCTGTCGTTTACCAGCATGACCGCGTTAAAATAATTATTCCAATATCCTATGGCGTAGAAGAGGCCTACTGTCGCAAGCACCGGAAGACAGAGGGGAAGATATATCCTAAACGCGATAGTAATTTCATCGGCGCCGTCGATACGGGCCGATTCGTTGAGGGTGTCGGGGATGCCCCGTATGAAGTTTCTCACCAGGAAGAGGTTGTACGGTGAAAAGATGAGTGAGGGTACGATGAGGGCCCATATATTGTTGAATGCGTGGATAGTCCTGGATACGAGGTACCACGGTACAAGACCCGCAGAAAAAACCATGGTAATAAAGAAATAAAGGGCAAGGCCATTCCGGTATTTACAGAGTTTGTTCGCCAGGGTATAACCCGCGCAGTATGTAATGGAAACAGCCAAAAAAGTTCCGAGAGATGTTACAAGGAGGCTGATCCCGTATCCTCTGAGGACGGTGGAATTCTGACCAAAGATCATTTTGTACGCTTCTACGGACCATTCGGCGGGGAAGAAAGTATAACCCCTGAGCGCTATGGAACGTTCAGATGCGAAAGACGTTATAAGAATGAGAAAAAAAGGAAGAATACAAAACAAGGCATAAAGAGCGATTAAGAGGTGAATGATAATAGTTCCCGCAGAAAACTTCTTTTCAACATACATGATACTGCTCCTTTAAAATAGCGCGCCTTCGGGGAAGAGCCTTTTGGTCAGCCAATTAGAACCGCAGACCAGTATGAATCCTACGACTGATTGATAGAAACCTATCGCCATCGAGACCCCCGGATCGCCGGTAATACGGAAGGTCCTGAAAACATAGGTATCAATAACTTCCGTTACCGGCATGAGTTGTCCGTTTTCTCTGATGACAGCATAGAACATCCCGAAGTCACCGTAGAATATCCGGCCTATATTCATTAATGTGAGTAGTACTACTGTGGGCATAAGCAGGGGGAGGGTGATATACCGTATCCGGCCCCAGCGGCCGGCCCCGTCTATATAGGCGGCTTCGTATATTCCCTCGTCTATACCTGTGATCGCGGCCAGATAAATTATTGAGGAATACCCGGCATTCTTCCAAATAGTGAGGATTATGAGAATCACATACCAGTAATTCGCCATGGAATAGAACGGTATCGGTTCCTTCCCCGCTGCGGTCATATAGCGGTTAATGAGCCCGCCGGGATTTTCAAGAATACTCTGGAGTATGTAGCTTACGATAACCCAAGAAATAAAATAGGGGAAAAGCATCAGTGACTGTGAAACCTTGATAAATCTCTTTACCCTTCCTTCGTTAATAAGTATGGCAAGAAAAACCGCCATAACGGAACCGGCGATTATAAAGAGAAAGTTGAGGAGTATGGTATTTCTCGTAACCGTCCACGCCCAGGTTGATGAAAAGAAAAACTTGAAATTGTCAAGACCGATAAAGGGGCTGCGCAGTCCCGTCCGAAAGTTGAAACGTTCAAAGGCTATGACCATATAGGGCAAGGTAAGGTAACCGTAGATGAACGTATATACAACAGCGGGCAAGGCAAGGAGATAGAGGAATTTATTTTTCCACAGTTCCTGTAATGCATTGTCCCTATTTTTCATGACAAAAAACTCCCCTAACCGTCCATTGCGGCCTCCGAATCTGACATTTTGGAATCACCGCATTTTCATCCAATGCTATCATGGGTTTTACCTGAAAGTCAAGCGGAAAAAGCGGAAATTTCTCATAAAACCCTTGAATTTATCCTTCATATAATGTGAAATAATAGGATAAACGGAGGACGACAATGAAGGCCATAGGTTTTATTGATTACTATCTTGATGAGTGGCACGCCAATAATTACCCGGCGTGGATACAAAAGAGTCCGGCAAACGAAGGCGCTTTTAAGGTTGCTTATGCCTGGGGCGAGAGAAAATCACCCGGCGGGGTTACTTCGGAATCATGGTGCAAGAAAAACAAAGTCAGTCTCTGTGCTTCCATTGAAGAAGTCTGCGAAAAAAGCAGCGTACTTATTATACTCGCGCCCGATAATGCTGAAAAACATCTGGAGTATGCGCAAAAGGTCCTGCCTTTCGGCAAGAGAACCTATATTGACAAGACCTTTACGCCTACGCTGAAGGAAGCCCTGGAAATTTTCGCCATCGGTAAAAAGTTCAAAACCCCGCTTTGTAGTTCCTCGGCTCTGCGCTTTGCTTCGGAGATAGCTGAATACAAAGGGAACGCAAAAAGTGTCATCACCCTGGGGGCCGGGCCGTCCTATGCAACCTATGCGGTACACCAGTTCGAAATCATCACCAAGGTGATGGGAACAGGTGCGGAAAAAATTATGGCTGTTCAGGATGGGCTTAATATTTCCTTCGTGATAGCTTACAGCGATGGCAGACGGGCTGTTTACAATCAACTCATCAATTCAATTGTTCCGTTTACCGCCGGTATAGAGGCAAAAAAAGCCAAAGGTGTTGATTTCCGGCCGGTAACATCGGACTTTTTCAAAAGCTTTGTCGACGCTCTCCTCCGGTTTTTTGAAACCGGCAAACCCCTAGCGGATAAAAAAGAAACCTTGTCGATTATCGCCCTGATCGAGGCAGGGGACAAAGCCCTGAAAAAGACAGGCCGCTGGGTAAAGGTGGAAGCGGTCTCCTGATTCATCAAGGGATAAGTCCGGCCCTTTACGCTGAAGCTGTCTTCCGCTTGAAAAAATCGACCGCCGCATCGCCTGCCGCCGCCATGTCCTCGGCGGTGAACGCCGCAGGAAAATTGTCGTCGAACAGTATTTGTGCCGACGGTGGAAATTCATCGTCCCCGGCCCAAATGTACGCCTGCATATAAAAGCCGCTCATAAATTCAAAGCGGTAAGCCGCATGGGTTATCGCTTGGTTATCCGCACCGTTTGGGGCCTCTCCCTTGTCCAGTCTTTCCGCGTTGAGCCCCGGACTTGTCTCCATTGCGCGGATAAGGCCGCTGATATTGCCGCCAAAAGCATAGGCGAAACGGAGGAGGCAGCGGCCTTCAAAGTTGCGGTAATACACATTCCCCCAGGGGATCTCACGGTAGGAAAGCTGCCTGCCGAGCGGGGGGACGTACTTCCCTTCGCAGAGGTAGCGCAGAAAAAGTATGCCCTTCCAGCTTTCCTTCACTTCTTTTCCGTCAGGACCGGTCAGGGTGAATTCGGGGAAGGCCGCCCGGTGTTCGCCGCCCATGATGCGCAGGCGGAAGTACCCATCCGTACCGGAACCGCTTTCAAAAGGGAGGGCTGTGCGGCGGGCGATTTCATCACTTTTCATGTTCCGGTAAATTCCCTTGAAGTGTTCCAGGGAACGCTCCAAATGGCCCGGTTTCACTTCACTCATCTGAACAGGTCTCCGTCGGTATGGGGCAGGAAACAGGCGGCGATAAATTCGTCCATATACTGGGGATGGGAAGAAAGCTCCAGGTAGGTCATCCCCCCGGCGATCCGGTCGATTTGGCCGGCCGCCTTTTCAGACTGGACCATGGCCCAGGCGCCGGACAGCGAGGTGTTGCCTATGTAGCGGTAGCGTTCAAGGGGAATGGCGGGCAGCATACCTATGCGTACCGCCTGCGGGATGTTGATGCCGCTGCCTATACCGCCCGCGATGAACACTTCTTCTACCGCGTCTATCCCCATGTCCACTATGGCGAGCATAGTTCTAATGGCGGAGAAGATGGCGCCTTTAGCCCTGATAAAGTTGTCTATGTCCCCTTCGGTCACCGTGACGGCCGCGCCGCTTTCGGTTTCTCCTTCAAAGGCGATCACATAGGAACCCATGCCCCACTCATCCCGGCGTATGCGCGGCTTATCCGCGCCGCATTCAGGTACAAGTTTTCCACGGGCGTCGATGATGCCCGCGGCAAAGAGTCCGGCCGCAAGGTCTATGAGGCCCGAACCGCAGAGGCCCGCGGGTTTTCCGCCGCCTATCACCGTAAACTCTGGTTTCATGGTTTTGGGGTCCACTTTACAGGCTTCGATAGCGCCGGAAGCGGCCCTCATGCCGCAGGAAATATCGCCGCCCTCAAAGGCCGGCCCCGCGGAACAGGCGCAGGTGAGGAGCCAGTCTTTGCCGCCTAAAACCAGTTCGCCGTTGGTTCCCAAATCTATGAACAGGGAACAATGGGGGCGGTTAAAAATCATGGAGGCGAAAACTCCGGCGGTGATGTCGCCGCCGACGTAGCTCCCCACCGAGGGGGCCATGAGCGCCCTGCCGTCCGGGTGGACAGGGAGGCCCAGATCGCCGGGCCGCCAGCCGCCGTGGAAGAAGGCCGGCGCATAGGGTTCAAGCCGGAGGTACTCTGGCGATACCCCGGCAAAGAGATGGGCCATGGTGGTGTTTCCGGCTATGGCGGTGCGATAGCTTTGCTCCGGTTCTATGCCGGCCGCGGCCGAGGCTTTTTTTATCAGGGGGATGATCGTGTCGTCCAGCGCCGCCCGGCGCAGACGTTCAAGACCGCCCTCCCGGCCGCTTTCGATGATACGGTTTATCACATCCGCGCCGTAACGTATCTGCCCGTTTCCCTCGGAACCCATGGCGAGTATTCCGCCGCTCAATAAATCGGTGATGACCAGGGCCACAGTGGTAGTACCTATGTCTATCGCCAGGCCGGGCAG
>JAISQR010000230.1 GCA_031274035.1 Treponema sp.
GCCCTTGAGAACGCGGATTTTGTAACCACCCAGTTCCGGGTCGGACTCCTTGAAGCCCGTATAAAGGACGAGAGGATGCCCCTTAAATATAATATCCTCGGACAGGAAACAAACGGCCCCGGCGGCTTGTTCAAGGGGCTCCGCACCATCCCTGTCATCCTGGACATTATAAAAGACGCGGAGGAGCTTTGCCCGGACGCGTGGATGATCAATTTTACCAATCCCTCCGGTATGGTTACCGAGGCGGTTTTCCGTTACACGAACTGGAAGAAGTTCATCGGCCTCTGCAACGTTCCTATCGGGATCGAACGGTCGGTTGCCGAGATGTTCGCTGTAGAGCCTTCACGGGTACGCATTGATTTTGCCGGACTGAACCACATGGTATTCGGCCTGAGGGTTTATATCGACGGTATAAACCGCACCGATGAGGCGGTCAGTAAAACGGCCCGGCCGGACAAGGAATTCTCGATGAAAAATATTTTTTTCGTACCCTGGGTCCCTGAGTTTATTGAGGCCCTGGGGGTTCTGCCCTGCCCCTACCACCGGTATTACTACAAAACCGCCGAGATGGTGGCCCACGCGATTGAAGAAGCGGCGGGAGAGGGTACCCGCGCCGAGGTGGTTAAAAAAATAGAAACGGCTCTTTTTGAAAAATACAGGGACCCGAACCTGGATATCAAGCCGCCGGAACTGGATAAACGCGGGGGCGCCCATTACAGCGACGCCGCCTGTAATCTTATTAGTTCTATTTATAACGACAAAAAGGACATTCAGTATGTCAACACCTTAAACCGGGGGGCGATTCCTTTTTTGCCCGATGATGTGGCGGTGGAAGTCAGCGCGCTTATTACCAGGTCCGGGGCCTTCCCGGTTTCCGTCGGGGATTTGCCGGTAGCCTGCCAGGGGCTGGTATACTCGATAAAGTCCTTTGAGCGGGTCGCGGCGGAGGCGGCGGTTACAGGGGATTATAAAAAGGCCCTCCTGGCGATGGTGATAAACCCCCTGGTTCCGGGGGACAAGGTGGCAAAAGAACTGCTTGATGAAATGCTTGAGGCTCATAAAGAGCATTTGCCGCGGTTTTTTAAATAGTTTTTCAAGGTTGCAGTTCCAAAATCATGGTCCTGCCGGACCACCGGATTTTGGAACTGCCTCAATTATGGAGGAGGATTTATATGAACAGCAAAAAGCAACTGATTACGATGGCCGGGGTTTTAGGGATCGCCATAATGGCGATCTTGAGCGGCTGCGGCAGATCGGATTCCGCCCAGGGGTCCGCCGCCCCGTCCCCGGCAGGCAGCGCTCCTGCCCGCTCCGGCGGGCAAAATGTCAACGGCGCGATAAACGAGCAGAGCTACCCCATTGTAAAGGACAAAATTACCCTGAGCCTCTGGTACCCGTGGGCGGGGTCCATGGGGGAGCTTGCGGACTTCAACGACGCCGAATTCTTTCAGTGGTATGAGCAAAAAACAAATATCCATATCAACTTTATCGTTCCCCCGGCGAATTCCGAAAAGGACGCCTTTAACCTGCTTTTTGCCTCGGGGGATATGCCGGATATTATTTATTCAAGCCCCAATTCCCCGCCGGCCACCGCCCAAACCTACCGGGGCGGCGAGGATAAGGCCATTGAGGACGGTTATTTTATTAACCTGGCCGAATACACGCAATTTGCGCCGAATTTTATGAGCTGGATCAGCAACGGCCAGGCAAGCGGGCTTTCAAAGGCCGTATACAGCGACAAGGGTAATCTCTACGGATTTTGGGGCATCTGGAAGCCCATGAACAACTCGGTAATGCCCGAGCTGGGGCTCGCCATACGGAAGGATTTTCTGGACAAGGTAAACAAACAGATTCCCTCCACCTATGACGAATGGTACGACGTGCTTACCGCGTTCCGGGACCAGTTAAAAATAGCCGCTCCCCTCTACACCAGCAAATTCGGCATTGATGTCTTCGGCGAATTTATGGCCGGTTTCGGCACCGCCCCCTATTTCTATCAGGTTGACGGCAAGGTAAAATACGGCCCCATGGACGATGCCTACAAAGAGTACCTCGCCATGCTTCACAAATGGTACAACGAGGGGCTCCTGGACAAGGATTTTCCGACCAGGGCAAGCGTCGGGTTTTCCGCCGATAACGACATGATGCTGAACGACAAGGTCGGGGCCCTGGTAGACTGGGCGACCCGGCTTTCCGAGACCTATGTTTCCAGGGGGGCCTCGAACCCCGGCTTTTATCTTGTGGCGGCTCCCCAGCCGAAAAAAACCGGGGGGCCGGACCCGCATTTCCGCAGCGTCACCGGCGGCGACCAGCTCTTCGAGGCCTGCGTGCAGGTTTCCACCGACAGCAAATATATCGAACAGGCCATCCGCTGGGTTGACGGCTTTTATGCCGAAGACATATACCTGAACGCGAATTACGGCCTGGAATCCCAAAAAGGGGTGGTCTGGCAGGAAGCCCCCGACGGCCACCGTATCGGGGATTACAACTTCCGCTACGCAAACCCGAACAAGATGTCCTCCGCCACGGTTCTGGTTAAATATTGGGTCAAAAACCCTCCCCTGCGGGTGGAGGCGGCCCAGATTGAACAGGCCGACGAAAACAAGCAATCCGCCTACCGCACCTGGGGGGCCTTTGAGGCGGACTGGGTCATATCCGGCCGTACCACCATGACGGCGGAGGAATCCACGAGATATTCGTCGATCTATACCGACATAGAAACCTATGTTCAGGAATGTAACGTAAAATTCATCACCGGGAGCATGTCCCTCAGCACCTACGATTCATACCGGGACACCCTGCGCCGGATGGGTATAAACGACGCTATCGCCCTGCGGCAGGCGGCCCTTGACCGCTTCCTCGCCCGCTAAAGGAAGGATATAAGGGAACCTTTAAAAACCGGATTTTTTAGAGGTTCCCATTTAAGGAAGTAAAGCTATGAATAAAAGGGAAATAGTAAAAGATCTGAAGCTGAACCACGCCGTTTACCTCATGATTTTACCGGTGATAATTTATTTTTTTATTTTTCATTATATGCCCATGGGGGGCGTGTTAATGGCCTTTCAGGACTTCAGTGTCAGAAGGGGTATTTTTGGCAGCCGGTGGCTTGGCTTCGAGCATTTTATCCGTTTTTTCAACTCCGTTTATTTTTGGCGGCTGATTCGCAACACCCTGCTTATCAGTTTTTACGGATTGTTATTTTCCTTTCCCCTGCCCATTGTATTCGCCCTCTGCCTGAATGAAATAAAACATAAACAATTTAAAAAAACCCTTCAGACCATTTCGTACCTGCCCTATTTTATCTCCGTTGTGGTGGTGGTCAGTATCCTCATAGACTTTACCAAGTCCCAGGGGGTTCTGACTAGGCTGGCGGTTTTATTGGGAGATTCGGGGGGCGCCCTGATTTCCCGCCCGGAATGGTTCCGCGCCTTATACATAGGCTCGAACATGTGGCAGCACCTGGGGTATAACAGCATCATTTTTATCGCCGCCCTCTCGGGCATCGATCCGGAACTTTACGAAGCCGCCCGGATCGACGGCGCGGGGCGCTGGAAACAAACCCTGCACGTTACCCTGCCGGGGATCGCCTCAACCATTGTGATCCTGCTGATCCTCCGGCTCGGACAGATCATGAGCATCGGATTTGAAAAAACGATACTCATGTATTCTCCGGCAACCTATGAAACGGCGGATATTATTTCCAGTTACACCTACCGGGTCGGGATAATCGACAACAATTACAGTTATTCCACGGCGGTAAATCTCTTTAATTCGGTCATTAATTTTCTTATGCTGATAGGGGCCAATAAATTCAGCCGCAAATTCAGCGAAACCAGTCTGTGGTAAGGAGGCGGTCATGATAGCCAGACGGACACTGGGAGAAAGAATATTCACCGTTTTTAACGTGGCAGGGCTGCTCGCCCTTTCCTGCGCGTTTTTATTGCCCGTCTGGCATGTGCTGATGGGCTCCGTAAGCGATCCTCTCAGGCTCTCGGCCTACAGCGGCCTCATCCTCAAGCCCCTGGGAAACGCGACCCTCGGCGGCTATAAGCTGGTGATGAACAACAGCAACATCCTGCGTTCCTATCTGAACACCGTTATCATTGTGTGCGCCGCCACGGCCTTTGGCACGGTTATGACAATCCTCGCGGCATACGTGCTTTCACTTAAAAAGCTCTATTTCAAGGCGCCGATTGTGCTGATGATAACCTTTACGATGATCTTCAACGGCGGCCTGATACCGACCTATATGGTAGTAAGAAATCTTGGGATGCTTGATTCCCTCATAAGCCTTATCATTCCGGGGGCGGTTTCGGTCTACAACATCATCATCATGAGAACGGCTTTTGCCTCAATACCCGACGCCCTTTCGGAGGCGGCGATCATCGACGGCGCGGGGCATGTGCGGATATTGACCCAGGTTATCATCCCGGTGTCCACCGCCACTATCGCCGTTATTGTTTTGTTTTACGCGATCCAGCACTGGAACGCGTGGTTTAACGCTTCTCTTTACCTGCGGGATCGCGGCCTGTTCCCGCTCCAACTCACCTTGAGGGAAATTGTCATCCTCAGCTCGGAGCAAAGCATACAGGCGGCTCAGGAGGCCACGGATATGGAGATCTTCCGGCCCCTTATCAAATACGCGACCATCATGGTGGCGACCTTCCCGATGCTGGTAATCTATCCCTTTGTGCAGAAGTATTTTGTTTCCGGGGTTATGATCGGCTCGGTAAAGGGCTAAAGGCCCCTGCGGATATATGGCGGTAGACCGTCGGGGTAACTCCTTCCAGCCGTTTAAAGGCCCGTATCATGGTGAGGCCGTTGGTATAGCCGATTTTGGCGGCAATCTCATTGATGCCGCTTTTTGTACTGCGCAGCAATACCTTCGCCTCGTCCACCCGGCGCTGATGGATATAATCCAGAATGCCGCAGTTTTCGCCTTTTTTAAAGACCCGCAGCAGATAGGATTTACTAAAAGAAAAGTGATCGGCTATTGAGGTAACGCATAGATTCCGATCGGTGTAATTTTCATTAATATACCGGACAATTTCGGCATAAAGGGGAACCGTATCCTCCTCCCTGGCCGCATCCTCCGATGCCTGGATGACATTGAGAACATCCTGCCTGATCATGACCGCTTCCTGTTCATGCAGATCCTTGATTTGAGAAAGCCCCCAGAAGGTTTCTTCATAGGCATCGTGTATGTTCATCGCCCCGCTTGTCCGTTCCGCATACAGACCGCTTATATATACCGCTATTTTAACAGAAAAACGTTCTTGTATAACCGCGGCGCTTTCAAGGCAGAGGTTTTTCAGTTCCATCACCCCACCGTTTTCTTCCGCGTTCCGCCGGGAGGCAATGACAAAAATACGATCCTCATAACGGCAGGCATAGCAGTCGCAGAACTGGCGGAGCATTTCCTCAAAAACACATCCTATGGCCAGATGCAGCGTCTCTATCAGATCTTCGGCGGAGGCTTCTTCTTCCTTTTGATACAAACTGCCGCTGTATTCGTTAATGTCAACACCTATTACCCAAAAACAGTTGGATGAAAAATTAAAACCATATTCCCCGCAGGCGGCTTCAAAGGCCTGGGCGCTGTAAATGGCGCCCCGCAGCATCTTGACCAGATTGTTTTCCGATAACAGCGAACGCTGGCGGTCTATTTCCTTTTCATAGCCCCGCTTTTTTTCAAGCAACAGGATGATGGAATCCGCCAGATAGTCAAACTCACTGCGGTAATCGGGCCTGTGATAGCCGGGGCTTCCCTGCTTTTCAAACTGGGCGGTTTCCAGAATAGTCGAAAGGTTACGGACAGGCCTGTAGTTTTTCAACGCAAAGATGATGGAAATGAGGGTTCCCGCCCCAAGGCATGTAAGCAGGAATATGAGGTACACCCGCTGTATCAGGATTAATTCCTTCATATATTGACGGGCGGGTATGGCGGAGATAATGGTCCAGCCCGTCAATTTAGAAGGAAGAACCGTAACTGCCATGCCCTGTGTTTTTAATATTTCCCGATAATCCGGATCCGTTGAAAAGTCGATCCCCAGCTCTTCCGCAGCCCGGAAGGAAATATCCGAAGATATTATGCGGTCCTCCGCCGGAGAAAAAAGCCATATATAGGGAGATTCATTATCTGTTCCGTTTCCGTAGCTTTCCAACAGGGCGTGAACCGCTTTGTAATCCATAATAATAACACATACCACGTTAGGCAGGGCCCCGGTTGGAATATCGCTCATAATGACCACAATTTTGTCCGCCCGGGAAGAATTCTGAGAATAGGCCATATAAACCTGAAAGGGCCGGCCTTCCTCCATCCAGGAAAGAACCGGTGAACCGGGACCCGCTTCCTTTTCCAGATCCCTTAAAAAGGAAGCCTTGGTTCCATAGAGACCTTCGGTAGTTGCCGCAAATTCCGGGTAGCTGAAATAAACGTATATTTTCCGAAAGTAATTACTGTGAGCGGCATATTCATCAAGGCTTGCCTGAAGTTTGCCGATTTTTTCCAGCTTGAACGGCGTAAGGGGCCTTTCCGTATAGGCGAGCGAAACAACCGCCTCCTGATTTAAAATCCGCCGGCCCGCGGCGTAAATATCGGAAAAAATCTGATCGATGGCGATTCCGGTCTGCGAAAGGGCAATGGTGTTTATTTTTTCCGTGTTTTTTCTGGTAACCGACATAACCGTTACATAGATCATAAA
>JAISQR010000405.1 GCA_031274035.1 Treponema sp.
GAAATTCCCTCGCAAGTGCGTTACCGTTACAGCCGGGGTACCAGAGTCATATTTCGTCGCGCAAACCGAAGAATATGAGTATGAGGTTTCCCTTAAAAACGGATCTTTCATAATCATAAGCGGATGTCTATGGGATATGGCTTATTTTTATGAAGGGATGTTTTTATGAAGAGACTGATGGCACGGGGATTGCTCCTCGTACGGAAACTGCCGGTTTTCGTGGTATGTATCGGCGGACTATGGTTCGTTCAGACGGTCGGGGCAGCGGGCGCCCGGGCTTCCGGGGATCAACCGGCGCCCGCCGCAAGTTCTGTGCCGGCGGCGGATTCCCATTATCCGGTAACAATCACCAATTACAATTACGCCAAGCAGCCGGTAGAAATGGTTTTTACCAAAGCCCCTGAACGGGTAGTGGCGGTATATCAAAATTCAATAGAAACATTACTGGCCCTGGGACTTGGGGACCGGATTATCGCCGCCGCGGGGCTTGACCATGAAGTAAAACCCGAATTTGCCGCGGCTTTTGAAAAAATCAACTACCTTGCCGATTTTACGCCGAATAAGGAACGGGTGATCATGCTGCGGCCCGACTTTATCCTCAGTTGGTACTCCATATTCAATGAGAACCGGCTGGGAGAAATTGATTACTGGAATTCCAACGGAACGAATACCTTTATCGCGGCGAACAGCGGCGTTTCATCCAATATCAACCTTGAAAACGAATATCAGGATATTCTGACCCTGGGCGCTATTTTTAATGTTGAGGAAAAAGCCCAGGCTATCGTGGACGAGATGCGCGGCGAGGTGGATAAGGTTGCCGTGTATGCGCGGAACAGTACGCAAAAACGGGTGCTCATCATGGAAACCCAGAGTAACGGCCTGCGTATCTACGGACGGAACGCCCTGGGAGGGGACATGGCGGCGAAACTGGGGGCGGACGTTATTATCGCCGAATCAGGGGTCATTTCCGCCGAGGCCCTGATAGCCCACAATCCCGACTGTATTTTTATGGTGTTCTTTGGCTCCGCCGCGGATAAACAAACCGCCGACGCCGCGATAACCCAGATTACCGGTAATCCCGCGTATGCCAGCCTTTCTGCCGTTCAGAACAACAACGTGTTCGCAATACCTTTGGGAGAGATGTATTGCAGCGGTATTCGTACCCTTGACGGAATTATCACGCTGGCCAAGGGGATGTACCCCGAATTGTACCGGTAGGAAAGGCGATGCCGTCTTCGCCACCAGGAAAAACAGCCTTCCGGGGGATGCCCGTATATATCGGCGTTTCTCTGATATTAGCGCTGCTGCTCGCCCTCTCGATTCTGCTGGCGGTAACTATCGGGACGGTCAACATCCCTATTCAGGATGTATACCGGGTTATCCTCTACAAGCTGTTCCGTTTTGACCGCTTCGGCGAATTTTCACGGGGACCGGTACATGATATTGTGTGGCTGATACGGCTCCCCCGGATCATCCTGGCCGGCGCGGTAGGAGCGGGACTTACGATATGCGGGATCGTCATGCAGGCGGTGGTGAGAAATCCCCTGGCGGATCCCTATATCATGGGTATTTCCTCCGGGGCATCCCTCGGTGCGACCCTGGCGATCCTGCTGGGGATAGGCGCTTCCCTGGGAGGCGGATATGTCGGCATAGTCGCGGCGGCAGGGGCGTTTCTGGTTTCCCTGTTGGTCATGGCCGCGGCAAATCTCGGTTCCCGTGCAAGTTCCATAAAACTGCTCCTTTCGGGGATCGCCATTGGCTCGGCATGTTCGGCTTTTACCGCTTTTATTACCTTTGTCACTGATGACCGGCAGGGAATACAGCGTATCACCTATTGGTTAATGGGCAGCGTTGCCGCGGCGAATTGGACATCAAACCTGATTATCTGTCTTATCGTTATCTCAGGCGCGCTGTTTTTCATAACCCAGTCCCGGACTTTGAATTTAATGCTCCTGGGGGACGAAGTTTCCATCACCCTGGGGACGGATTTGCACCGCTACCGGCATATATATCTTTTGGTATCCTCCCTCATGATCGGCTTTATCGTATACGCCTCAGGCATGATAGGCTTTCTGGGACTCATCATCCCCCATTTCGCGCGGATGTTTTTCGGGCCGGATCACCGGAAAATTATCCCCCCGGCGCTCTTGGGGGGCGGTATCTTTTTAATTTGGGCCGATGTTCTTTCGCGGATTATAATTCCCAATTCGGAACTTCCTATAGGCATCCTCGTGTCAATGATCGGCGCGCCGTGTTTTATCTATCTACTGTTTAGAAAAACCTACGGGTTTGGGGGCGGCGCCTGATGCGGATCTCCGGTGAAAATATTTCAATTTCCCTGAGCGGAAATGAAATTCTGCGGTCTATTTCTTTTGATACGGCGGATAATAAATTCATCGGCATTATCGGTCCCAACGGCAGCGGGAAAACCACCCTGCTCAAGTGTATATACCGGGTCCTCAAGCCCGACCGGGGCGCTGTTTTTTTTGACGGTACGGATATGCACTCCTTTTCAGTTAAAGAAACCGCGAGGAAAATGGGCGTGGTCTCACAGCACAATTACTACAACTTTGATTTTACCGTCCGGGAAATAGTATTGATGGGAAGGGCCCCTCATAAAAAACAGATGGAAAGGGATACTGCCGAAGATTTCAGCATCGTTGACGAGGCCATTAAAACCGTGGACATGGAATCTTACGCGGACCGGCGGTTTTCTACCCTGTCGGGAGGCGAACAACAGCGGGTCATCCTGGCCCGCGCCCTGGCCCAGCAGACAAAATGCCTGATTCTTGATGAACCGACGAATCATCTTGATGTTAAATATCAGTTTCAACTCCTGAATCTGCTCAAAAAACTGAACCATACCGTTATCGCGGCGCTTCACGATCTGAATATCGCGGTCTCCTACTGCGATTACATCTATGTCCTGAAAGCCGGCCTCCTTAAGGGCCATGGAACGCCCCGGGAGCTATTAACGCCGCGGCTATTACGGGAGATCTATGAGGTTGACACGAAGATCATAGAGGACGCCGAAAGCGGCAGGATACATATATTATTTACGGAGGACACATGAAAAGAATCGCCATATTAAGCTGCTTAAAAGCCACGGCGGTATGCAGCAGCGCCGGATGCTTTTCCGCGTTGAACCAACGGAGGCAATCTTTTGCCGCCTACAAAGACGAAGCGGTTGAGCTCGCCGCGTTTTTCCATTGTAACGGCTGCTGCTGTAATCTTGAAACAGACGATGAATACAAACAGAAGATGGACCGGATCAAAACACTGGCCCTTGATACGGTCCATATCGGAAAGTGTACCATAACTAACGGTAATGAAGCTATCGCGCAAATGGACAGAATGGGTATGGCCCAAATAGACGCCTGGAAGAACGAGCGTTTCCAGGAAAACAAAAAGAAACTGAATCTGGAATTCGCCTGGCCCCGTAACGATCCCATCTGGCCTTGGTACGGAAAATAAAACGTGTTATACTAATGCGTCGTTAATTTTAATGACGACTGCTCAGCAATGGGCGGCCGTTTGTTTATGGAGTACACATGAACGGTTATGAACGGATAATGGCAATGCTGGACGGGCGCATTCCCGACAAAGTGCCGCATTTTGAGCTTGATTTTCAGTTGACCAGGGAGGCTTTCGGAAAACCCTGGCCCGTTAGCAAAAATTACGGTGATGACAGGGCCGGGAAAAAACAGTTCGCGGAGGATTATCTTAGCCTCTATGAAAAGGTTATTGACCGGTTCGGCTGGTCAGCCA
>JAISQR010000433.1 GCA_031274035.1 Treponema sp.
CAGTTCAGCCACAGCGCTAACGATTTTATTAGCGGAATTCCCCGTGAACTGTATACGGGGGTAAATACGCTGGTTGCCAATTTTGTCAAGGGCATGTCCTCGGAGGGCGGACAGGTGGCGCAAACAACAGCGCCGGCTGCTAAAGAATATAAAGTTGGCGATTTCGGCCCCGCGGGCGGCTGGATATTCTACGATAAGGGCAGAGTAACCAACGGCTGGCGGTATTTGGAAGCGGCGCCGAGCGAAACCGAATTTACCGCGCCGTGGGGGGTGTATGAAAAAACTGTGGGGGGAACGGCCGCGGGTGTTGGAACAGGCAAACGGAACACGGAAGTAATCGCGAACTATCTGCGCGGTATAAGGGAGAGCGGCAAGGCTGCGCAGTTATGCGATTCTCTTGTCTCGGACGGCTTTGACGACTGGTTTCTGCCCAGCAAGGACGAATTGAATTTGATGTATACAAACCTAAAAGCAAAGGGTAAGGGTGAATTTGGTGCTGGTTGGTACTGGTCCTCGTCGGAGGACAATAATGGTGACGCGTGGTTTCAGATGTTCAGCGATGGCAGCCAGGCCAACACTTACTACTACGACAAGGGTTATACCTTCTCGGTCCGGGCTGTCCGGGCTTTTTAACTCTTTACCCCTTTAACCCTTAACCTTCCCCGCCTACGGCGGGGGAAAAATTTTTGAGGTTTTTATGGCCTTGTATTATGATTTGCCGGTGTTTAAGGATGTGTACAGCCTCACCCTGCGGGTTTTTGAACTTACCCAGCACTTCAGCCGGGAGTACAAATTTACCCTGGGGCAGGACATGAAAAGGGATTGCCTTATTCTTGTCCGCAGCATATACAGGGCCAATAAAAACAAGGATAGGGTTTCCTGTTTGGAACAGTTCCTTGACGATTTTGAAGTATTAAAACTTGAAATCCGTCTTTGTACCGATTTACGGCTTTTCACCATTAACCAGCAGGCCCAGCTTGCGCTGTCAATGGAAACCATAGCAGCCTGTTGCACTTGTGGATTTTTTGCATATTCATGCAAAAAATCCCGATCAATGGGCATGCTTTTGGAGTTTGCAAGGTATAAATATTCATGTTTATGAATATTTATACCATTTTATGCGCGAAGCGCAACAAACTCATAGGAAAGCAAATTACAGGGTGGCGCAACGCGTCCGCGGGGCGCGATGCTTCCCGGTAACGCCGGAATCCCCTGCGCTACGGTGTTGGGGAGTGAGCAAGGTTTTTGTGTAAAAGCGGTGCGGAAACCGGCGGGACTGCTCTTAATGCCCTCCGCCGGTATAGGGAAGTCTTGTCCCGGCGTTCGCCGGAACGAGCAATATATCCGCACATTCGCGAACAATGCGTGCATTGCCTGGTCCTCGTCGGAGAACAATAATAATAACGCGTGGAATCAGAGATTCAGCGATGGCAGCCAGAACAACAACAACAACAAGAATAATACAAACTCGGTCCGGGCTGTCCGGGGTTTTACACAAGACCATCTACAGGCGGCTCCGCGGGGCGGTTTATACGGTTCCGGCGGGGCTGTCTGTTTTTTCATTTATTATAAAGGTAAATGCCGGTATGCAGCTTGAACTTTTCCCCGCAATATCCATAGACGATATATTCGCCGCTTACCATGAATGCCGCAAACACAAACGGGGGCGCACCGGCGCTTTGCAGTTTGAGGTAGACCTTGAAAAGAACCTGGTCGAACTATGGCGGGAAATACAGAGCGGTACATGGACGCCGGGGCCTTCTACGGTGTTTATCGTCAATAAGCCGGTAACACGGGAAATATTCGCCGCTTCGTTTCGGGACCGTATTGTGCACCATCTGGTTATTTCCCGCCTGAACCATCTTTTTGAAAAGACCTTTATCTATGACAGTTATTCATGCCGCGTTGGCAAAGGTACGCATTTCGGCATAGCGCGGATACACCGTTTTGGCCGCCGTTGCTCGCAAAACGGCGCGGTACGCGCATGGACGTTAAAAATTGACATCCGCGGCTACTTTATGCACATTAACCGGAACATCCTCTTTACAAAACTTTCGCGGTTTATTGACAAACAGTACCATGCGCCTGATAAAGAACAAATTAAGGAATTATGCCGCCTTATCATTTTTAACGATCCTACGGAAAATTGTATCCGCCATAGCCCGCAGGATTCCTGGCGCGGCCTTCCGGCGGACAAAAGCCTTTTTTCCGCCGCTAAAAACCGCGGGCTCCCTATCGGCAATCTTACCAGCCAGATATTCGCTAATTTTTACCTAAACGAATTTGACCATTTTATAAAAAGCCAATGCGGAATAAGGTTTTACGGCCGCTACGTTGACGATTGTGTCATTATCCATCATTCAAAAAGTTTTCTTACCAGGCTAATACCGAAATTACGGCATTACCTTATGTCAGAATTAGGGCTGACGCTTCATCCGCGAAAAATATATTTACAGCCCTGCGGCCGCGGCGTTAAATTTCTCGGCTGTTTTATAAAGCCTTCCCACATCGTCGTGCATCATCGGACCGTTACCAATTTTACGCGCTCGTTGAGCGTGCATAACGCCCTTGCGTTTGATCATAAACCTGACAAACAAGAAACGGACGCTTTTATATCTTCGGTTAATTCATATTTGGGCATTATGAAGCATTACAAAACCTACAAAAAACGGCAGGCGGTGTTGCTTAACCATATATCGCCGTTTTGGTATAATCATATAGATTTGTCAGCGGGATATTGCAAAATCCAAAGAAAGGGTTAAAAAATAAGGATGATTGTACGAAAAAGCTATTTTTGAGCCTTGCGATTTTACTGTTGACCGTCAACAGTAATGTTTTCAGCCCTTTAACCCTTAATCCCCGCCCTAAGGCGGTAGAAAAATTTTAAGGGAATACGGCGTTTCATTGCCGGTCCCCTTTAGGTATCTTTTATGGAGGTTTTACATGAAAAAGTTACTCGTCTTGTTACTGCTTCCGGTCTGCGGCGTCTGCTCAGGCCAGAACCTGGACGCCGCCGTTACCGCCGCGGCAGGTTACCTCTCAGACCGCCTGCCCGCGGCCTCGCGTGTGCTGCTTTTAAAGGCCGGCGCGCCTGCCGAAGCTTTAAGCCGGTACATCACCCAGGAGCTGTCCGTACGCCTGGTCAACGGTCAAAAATTCACCCTTACCGCCCGGAACCCCGAAATTTTGCGGGGCATAAACGAGGAAACCCGCTACCAGATGACCGGCGAGGTAAGCGACGAAACCGCCGCCTCCATAGGCAAACAGTTGGGTGCGCAGGCCGTAATAAGGGGGAATTTCGACCAACTGGGCGGCGTCTATCGGCTCAGCGTTACCCTGGCGGATGTAGAAACCGCAAAGGTTCTGGGCCAGTGGACGGGCAATGTGCGGCAGGACCAGGTACTCGCCAGCCTCCTGGCGCCCGAGGAGCGCCCCCAGGAAAAACCCGCCTGGCTGTACGCGCCCCTGGAATACGGCAGGCGGAAATACGAAAAAACCGGCGCTGACGGGGTTTCGTCTTGGTACTATGATGTGGGCATATCCAACAGAACCAGTTCGGAACAGGCCGCGGTTACCCGCGCCCGGCAGAACGTCCAGGCAAATACGGCGGCCAACATCGCATCGGAATTCAAGGCCCGCCTCGATATTACCGAAAGGTCCTTTTTCAAGGACTCGGACTACGAGGATGTCCAGCGCCTCATAGAAACCGCGGTAACCAATTCCATCAAGACCCGCATCCCCCGTTACGAAGCCCTGGAATTCTACTACGAAAGCGGCGCGGACGAACGGGGCAGGCCCTGGCATACCGCCTATATACTGGCGCGTTTCCCCCGCACGGAGATTCTCGGCATCATCGAAAGGCTGGAACCGGAACAGGTAGCCCAGACGGTGATAGACGAGGGGGTTAAGCGGAACATGATAAACAGCGCCGCGGTTACCCGAGAGGAAAGGATGTATATGGTAGAACAGATGGTAATGGTAAAAGAGTACGCCCTGGAAGGCATCCGCGAAGGCTTAACAGGGAATTAAAAGGAGTTCGGCATGAAACGTTTTTTTCTTGTGTTCCTGTGCCTGCACGGGTTTGCGCTCTTTGCCCAGGTTCCCCCGGACTGGGACCGGGCGGCGCCCCCGGATACGGAAGCCTTCAAATACAGCGTAGGGGTTTCTACCCCTTCACTGACAGAGCAGGATGCGTTCAAGAGCGCGTGGGCCAACGCCCTACAGAATTTCGCGTCCTCTATCGGCACGTATTTTTCCTCCCAAACCGATATTTCGGTACGGTCCGCGGGCTTTGACAGTGAAATAGAGGACGCCTTTACCCTGTACCTTGAGAATTCCTCGTTTTCTACCCAGGTGCGGTTGAGCGGCGTGCGGGAAGCGGCGCGGAAAACAGAACCGCAAAACGGGGCGTACATAGTCAGGGTGCTGGCGGTGATGGGTAAAGAGGACTACCAAAAGGCGGTGCGGTATGTCGAAAACGAGGAAGCCTCGTTCAGGGCCTACACGTTTTTCCGTCAGAAGGTTCCGGCCCTTGCGCCGCTTTCGCTCCAAGAAAAACCCCGCGGATTCCCCGATTACTATACCTGGCTGCGCAGTACCTGTGTGATCCTTACAGTACAGGGCGATACGCGGTATTTAGGGCAGCTTGAACTCTTTGTCAAAAAACTCTTTAAGAACGCGCTTGTCTATGCGGAAATTCTGGAAGGAGAGCAGACAAGGCTTGTCTACGACGCCGGTCTGCATTACGGCGGCATAGTGCGCGCCCTGGAGGATACGGGCCTCTTTGCGATAAGCAAGGACAACTCGCGCCTGGTATTAAGGCCCGCGGGGAGCCTGAATGCGTTCCAACAGGCGGCAGATGGAATGAAGGATGCGTCCGCGCTCTTTGTTACCGGCCTTGAGGTAATAGAAACCCCGCAGCGGCGTATGGTAAACACCGAGAATCTGGTGGTAAACCAGTTCAAGAGCCTGGCCTCCCGCCAATACCGGTATAATACGGTGCAGTTCAGCCTGCCGCCCTCATTTACCGGCGGCGCATATCTGGACGAAACAGGAATAATCGGCTATATAACGGCTAACCGCGCCGCCTTCCCCGCGCGGTATGCGCTTATCTGCTATGCCGAAACGAGGTACGAGGCGGGTATAGCGGAATACCGGGTGCCGGCCCTGATAACGGCGTATTGTCATGCAACGCTTTTTGACGTAATCACCGGCGAGGCCGTATCGAGCGAGACCATAGACACAAAGGGCTTTGTCTTTAGCCCGGCAACAACACGGGAAGACGCCGTAGTAAGTGAAAGCCGCCGGGCCTTGCGCTTTCTGTTTGACGCCAAGAACGGCAGGGGCCTCCCGGTCATCATGGAACAAACCCTGGGGGCCAGGTGAAGGGAAGAAGAATTGGACGGCAGCCCTTCGGACTCCGTCCTTCCTTTGTGTCCGCGAACCATCGAACCGAAGGTTCGCGGTTCGATGTGCGTCTTCGCGGTTAAATTTCTTCAAAATATTTCAGTTTTAAGACCTCTTTTGGCGGTCAAAAAAGTAAGTGCTGTTGCCTTGATTGCCGGGGCAAAGACATTGACCATATTAAAAATTTGATTTATACCGTTTATAGAAATGTATTTTTATACAACGGAGGAAAAAATGGAAAACAGACTTTTTTTGAATACTGTTACCGCGGCCCTTTTTGCCGCCGTTCTTTCAGCCTGCCTCAGTAAAGCGTCTCCCGTCTTTGCCCAGGCGGGATCCCCGCCGATAGAGTTGGACGCCGCCATCCGGGAGGCATCGGACTACCTCAACGGCAAAGTGCCTAAGGGCAGCAAGGCTGTGTTTCTCAACATCAAAAGCGATTACCCCGACCTCTCGGAGTATATTCTGAGCGTCCTGTCCGAGTACGCCGTGAACGACGGCGTATTCTCCGTGGTAGACCGGCAGCAGCTTGACACCATTCGGGCGGAACTAAACTTCCAGATGTCGGGGGAAGTGAGCGACGAGTCCGCCCAGAGCATCGGGCAGATGCTGGGAGCGCAGAGCATCGTGTCCGGCGCGGTGAGTAAAATAGGCCCCCTGTACCGGATGCAGGTAAAGGCTATTGAGGTACAGAGCGCCAGGGTGCAGGGTCAGTGGAGCCGGAACGTTCCCACAGGCGCGACCATAGCGGCGCTGACGGAAAACTACGCCCCCGCGGTAACCGGACCGGCTTCGATTCCCGCGGTCAATTCGGCCCGGCCTTCAATCATCCCGCCGGCCGCCCCGGCTCCGCCGGCGCTGATCGATGGGACATATAGGTTCAATCCCCGCATTCAGGCTTTTCAAGGAGCGCGGGCTGTTCATGTATATCTCGACAGGATCGTGGTACGGCGGGGGTATATGACGATTTACATCATTAATACGCCGGAGGGAGACGGATCCGGCTACGGCAGCAGTCTCATTGGCAGTTGGAAGAATGCGAGCCTTAAAGACATGGACAATAACCGTTCCGGCCGCCTGGTTCAAGCAGTCCCCAGCGGTCCTCCATTTGGGAGTGTGTGTGCGTATGACCTGAGTTATCAGAATATAACCGGAACGCGATTAACCCTTACTTCGACCGACAACCCGCCGATTGAATTCTATGATATTGTTTTGGAACAACCGGACGATTAACGAGGCTCCGCGAACCGGAGGTTCGATGGGAGTTTGCAAGGTATAATCGAACCTCCGGTTCGATTATACCATCGTCCGTCCTGCCGCTATTCTACCAGCGGACATTTCTAACAGTGTGGAGCGAATTTCCGGCAGGGACGGATAGATATTGCTAAGGGCGGCGTTTTTTTGCCCTTATCCTGCTTATATAAATACGAAAAATCTGTATTTTTATATGTTTAGCAAAATTTCAATTTGGAATATGCAAAAGTATGTAGACAAACCACCCGATTTTTATGTGTGGTTTTTATAAAAGCCGGTTGTATTACAGTCAAAACATACTATTTTCTTGATAATCTGTAAAAATGTGATTTTACAATAGATACCTTATAAATGATACCAGCGGCTGCCCCAAAATTTCAGTTTTTGGGATAGCTGCCTTAGATTTCGCCAAAATGAATATTCAGAATTGAAGTTCACAAACAGCAATTTTACTTTTAAGAAATTTAACCGCGTTGCGACACGAAAGCTCGTGAAAGGAGGAAATAGGAGAAACCTTTCAACATAACCTAATGAGGGCCATAGGGGAACACTCTATGCAC
>JAISQR010000509.1 GCA_031274035.1 Treponema sp.
TTGTCCAGCTTCATATCTCCGGCGGTCACCACAATGAGGGCCCCGCCGCCGGACTTAAGGGAAATACTCTTGGCAATCCGGGCGGGAATTACCCCCAGGGCGGCGGCGGCTTCGGGAACCGTTGCGGTGGACGCGTCCATTTCGACGATATCCTTGTCCCGGTTCCAGCGCTTTAGATATTCCCGTACCTGTTCAATCCCCATGACTCACCTCGAACAACTCTATTATCATAGAAACAGATTACGGTCAATGTCTTATCCGCTCCGGCGGTATTTGTTTCACGTGAAACATAGACGCAGGAAGCCCGCAGCATACCTTGTCCTTATCACAATTCACCTCTATACTTACCGGACCGTCTTGCTGGAGGGGCCATGGAATACAAAGAGCGGATTGTCTATGCGGACCTTCTGCGGATATGCGCCGCCGCCGCAGTGGCGGTGCTGCATACCGCCGCTTCGCGATGGTATGCGGCCCCGGCGCATACCTTTAACTGGGAAATCATGAATGTCTACGGCGGTCTTACCCGGTGGGCGGTTCCTGTTTTGATTATGGTAAGCGGGGCGTTACAGTTCCGGCCGGTTTCGTCATTTAACGCCCAGCAGTTGAGCTGCAAAGAAGAATACCGGATCATCTTTAAAAAAAGGATCCTGCGGATCATCTACGCATTGATTTTCTGGAGTATTGTGTATAACGGGTATCATCTGATAGTCCGGCATTTTGTATGGCGTGAACCGGTCATGTTCGGCGACATAGCGGCGATTCCGTTAAAAATCATTTTCGGGCCCGCCTGGCATCATCTGTGGTTTCTCTACATCGTCATAGGGCTCTACCTCATAACCCCCCTGGTCAGGATCTTTATTGCCCACGCTCAAAAGGGGCATATCAAGAGTTTTCTGGTGCTCGCGGGAATTATCGGATCCGGGGTCCCCTTCTTCAATTTTATCGTGTCTAAAATTCCGGCGTTATCCGCGTATAGGGTGTATTTTCCGGCGCCGGAACTTTCGGGCTATATGGGTTACTATGTGGCGGGCTACTACTTTAGCACGAATGATATCAGGAAACACACCAGAATACTGTTTTATCTTCTGGCCCTTGTTTCGGCGGTTTTTACTATCCTGGGAACTTCCTATTGGTCGGCCGCGGGCCGGCCCGAGGACTTTCTTTACGGCAATATTCTGCCCACCACCATGCTTCTTTCTTTCAGCATATTCCTCTTTTTTAAAAAAGCCTTCGGGGCTAAACGGCTTGACCAAAAACAAATTCAGACCCTCTGCGAGGTCAGCAGGTGTACCCTGGGAATTTACCTCTTCCACGATCTGGTATTACAGATTTTTTCCCTCTGGGGGCTGACGGCGGTTTCTTTCAACCCTATTATTGCCATTCCCCTGATCGGCATGGTTGTTTTCTTCATTTCCCTGATCGTTATCTCGCTGATTAAGAAAATACCCATCCTGGAAAAATATATTATATGAGGCAGTTCCAAAATTGCTATTTTGGAACCGGCTCACATCACATTAGTTTCCGGCAAAATGCAAATACGAAAATCTTTCCGGAATATGACAATCGTAGGCTCCCTGTTCATTAAGCGCCCAGACAACACTGTCGGTATCGGTTTTATTATGATACCGGAGCGCTTCAAAACGAAAGAAGGCGGCCCGGAGGATGTCCCCCTCGGCGGGCGGAAACCGGCGGCGGGCATACATTTTTTCTATCCCCGCCCAGGGGAGCGCGATTTCCACGGTCCAGCCCTCATCAATATGAGCCGGTTCGTTGATGCTGCCCTTTACCTTAACGGCGGTTTTAAGGCCGGGAAAATCATAATCCATAAATGCCCACCGCCTGCCCCGGGGATGCCTCCCCCACCGGGACACATCCTGGAAACCGCTTAAAACATCGACATTCCGCTCATACAAATCAAATTCGGGACTATCAAAACGGCTGCCCTTCTTCAACGCGTCCTGATATATGTAGAAAACCTCAAGGACGGTATTAAAAGCATTTACCTGTAACTCATAATAGCAGTCTTCCCCGTCAAGGAAAAATTCCACATCATTATCAAGCCAGATAAATGAATCCCGTTCGGTAAAGGACGCCCGTACCGCCGGTTCTTCCAGCCAAAAGGCAACGTACAGATTTTTTTCATCCCAGAGGCCCGCCATGCGGGTATCGAAAAAACCCGGTTCCCCGTTTACCAAATCCACAAAACGGCGGGATTTCGGCGCGTCCTTCCAGGGTTGTTTATCCAGATCCCCGTCAATGGTAAAGGCTTGGGTAATCTTACGGCAGGTATAATGTTCGATATGATCTTCGGATAAGGTATTCATGGGCAATTTATACTCCATATTCCGGCCTCTGTACAGACGAAAAAAAAACTTGACAGGGCGTTCGGCTGTGGTATAATTAATTGGTTTGTTAATGGAACAAACTAATTGGCGGGGTCAAAACGGTAAGTTAATGAGACTGATAAGCGTAAAGAACCATGAGAAACCAATCAGGCATCAGGGTTTCGTAAAAGAAACCAATATAAAGCAGATCTTTGACCTGATATTGGAACATGGGAGGATATCGAGGGTGGAGATATCGAAAAAAAACAAACTCAGCCGCGCCGCCGTATCCATGCTGGTCGATGAACTGACCAAGGCCGGGCTTGTTACTATTGCGGGAGAGGGAAGTTCCGTTTCTTCCGGCAGGAAGCCGATTATGTTGGAGATAAACAAAGACAGGGCTCAAATTATTACCCTTTCTCTGAAGAAACAGTCCTTCACCTATGTGCTGTTTGATTTGAAGGGAAACGAAATTGAAACGTTTTCTAAAAAAATAGTTTATAAGACAGGATACGCCAAAAAGATCCGGGAGAGTATTCTGGAAAAATCGCCCCGGCTGGATGTGAATAAATTATTGGCCCTGTGCGTCACAATTCCCGCAAAACTTAATGTTTCGGAAAAAACCATCAACCTTTCCGTGCTGGACATTCAAGGGGGCTGTGATTTATTGGCGGAATTAAAGGCGGTATGGCCGGATATTCCTCTGGTAGCGGGGAACCTGTCTTCAGCGTATGCCTATGCCGAGTATAAATATGCTTACGGCGGAAAAATCAACAATATGATTTTCTTCTATATTGATGACGGCGTCGGGGCCGGAGTCCTTATGAACGGCAGAGTCTTTACCAGCGAGATTGGGCATATGTCAATTGACGCGGAAGGGCCGGTTTGTGACTGCGGCAAGCGGGGCTGTGTGGAACGCATGGTGGGTAAAACGGCGCTGCTTCGGGAATTTGAGCAGGCCGGCGGAATCGGGCCGAACGCCGGTTATGATACTATTAGAAAGGCATTGGAAAAAGGGGATAAACAAATTGTTAGAATATCCGAACAAATTTCCGGAAAAATCGCCCTCTGTATCAGTAATGTAATTTGTATGTTCACCCCGGAAGAACTGGTGGTCGGCGGCGGCATTGAACTTCTGGGAAAAGTATTTTTGGATATGATCGCCCGGAGAATTGAATTGCCCGGTGAAAAGGGAGTATGTTCGGACAAGCGCCCGCATATCAGCTATTCCCGTATACGGGAACATGCGGAGGCAAAGGGCGCGTTCAGATATTTCCTGGATAATATTCTTACAATAACGGCTGAAACTGAAAATAAGATATATTGTTGGAATTGAGAGGGGGCATTATGAATATATTGGGAATAGGCTGTCACCCGGATGATCTGGAAATCAGCTGCGGCGGTTCCCTGGCAAAATACGCAAAGCAGGGTCACAAGGTTTTTATGTGCCATATCGCGAACGGCAATATGGGGCACGTGGTCATTGAGCCGGACGAACTAAACCGTATCCGCACCAAAGAAGCGGAAAATGCCGCAAAGGTACTGGGAGCCGAGGCTGTTTCTATTGACGTGGGGGATGCCATGGTGGAAGCGTCGGATAAGACGGTACGGAACAAGGTGCTGGAAGTGATCCGGTATACCAAAGCGGACGTTATTATTACCCATAATACCTACGATTACATGCGGGATCACGAACAGGCCGGAGCCCTTGCCTGTGACGCTTCGTTCATCGCGACCCTGCCGCATTTGCTGACCGAATCCCGGTATACAACTAATTTCCCCCCGGTATTTTTTATGGATACCCTGGCGGGAATTAATTTTATCCCCACCGAATATGTAAACATCACCGAAGAGATAGAACAGAAACTGGAAGCGGTAAACTGTCACGCAAGCCAGGTAGTTTGGATGCGGGAACATGACGGGATCGATTTTCTTGATTTTGTCAGAACCTGTAATAAGTACCGGGGCCTGCAGTCCAACTGCGCCTATGCGGAGGGTTTCCGCCAATACGCCGCATGGCCCCGGTTTAGGACACAGCGTTTGCTGCCTTAAACGAACCCCCGCCCGCGGGGCGGGGTATAAAACCACTACGGATCTATAGGAGAAGGATTATGAATTTTATTTCGACCCTTAAGGGCTCCAACATGGAGCACTTTTTCCCCAGGGGCTGGGATTTGGAAAAAATCGACCGGTGCTGTTCTCATCAACCCGGCGAGGTGTTCGATCGTCAAAACCACTGGCATGCGGGATTTGCCCCGGTAATCTGCGATGACGATACCGTTTTCGGCGTTATGATGGGACATGAAATCGCCCTGACCATCAAACAGGCCCGGGACGCGGGAAAGAAGCTGGCCATGATATGGCCGGTAGGCCCCATGGGTATGTACCGCTGGGTGGTTTATTATTTGAAAGAATGGGATGTAAGCTGCGATCATGTATACGGCTTTAATATGGATGAATGGAGCGATGCCGAAGGGACAACCTTGAACCCGTCGGACAGGGGCTCTTTTCAGAATGCCATGGAGACCGCTTTTTACGGCCCCCTGGGTAATTTAACAATTCCGGAAAAACAGCGTAACTTCGCCACAAAAAACAATCTGCCCTCCTACGGTGAGAAAATCGAAAAACTTAGAGCCGGGGGGGCCATGCTGGTTACGGTATTCGGTATCGGACGGGTGTTTCATATCGCCTTCTGGGAGCCCCATTTCGCGGAAGAATTCCCCGGTGTGGAGGAATGGAAAAAACCCACCCACCGGCTGGGAGCAAAGCTGCATCCCCTCACTATTGAACAAAATGCCCTGCACAGCTTTAAGAGCAGAACAACCCTGGTCCCCTGCTATGCCAATACCATAGGACCCGGGCTGTTTCTTAAATCCGATAAAATAATCGGAGGCTGTGACGGATCCTACAACCGTGGTATGATGTGGTCGGGGATGTCCCTCTGGGTTGCGCTGCGGTATGGTCCGGACATGTGGGTCCCGGCCAGCTTTATGCCTACCATGCCCGGAAAGCTTTTCTTTTTCCGGGAATTAGCGGGTCCTCTCGAGGCGGAATGTAATTAGAAACAAGGAGGGAAAGCATGGGTTCCGTATCACCAGAAGGGCGATTAAATCGCAGGAGCATTGTAAAGGGAATTTCGTTATTTACCAGGAATTATGCAATTGTCGTTGCGGTAATAGTTCTTGGCATCATCTATGCTTTTTCATCGGAATATTTTCTTTCATTCAGAAATATCCGTAATATTTTGCTTCAGTCTTCGGCCATAGCCATTGTAGCCATCGGGCAGGCGATGATCCTCCTGACCGGAGATTTTGATCTGTCCCTGGGGCAGATTGTCTGTTTTACCAGCGCGTTTGCGGCATGGATGATGAAGTTCGCCGGAGCGGACCCGCTCTTTGCGGTACTAGCCGCCATGGGCTTCGGCTGCCTCATGGGCGCCTGCAACGGATTTTTAATCGCCTGTTGTAAAATTCCGGCGTTTGTGGCGACCCTCGGTATGCAGCTGGTAGGCATGGGCCTTGCCAGGATTGTGACCAACGCGTCCCCGATTCCGGCTATGCCCCGGGAACTGGAATGGCTGGGCAGGGGTTTTATCGGCGGAGCGGACTGGGGTATTCCGATAAGCGTGATCATCATGATTGTGATGTATGTGCTGTTCATGTTCATTTCAAGGCGGACCCGGCTGGGACGCAACATCTATGCCATAGGGGGCAGCTCGGAGGCCGCTTATTTTTCCGGCATCAGCGTTAAGAAAAATAAAGTCGCCGTTTTCACCATTGCCGGAGCCATTTCCGCCTTCGGCGGCCTTATTCTGCTTTCCCGGCTGGATTCGGCGGCGGTGACCAACGGATACCAGTATGAGTTTGACGCGATTATTTCCTGTGTTATCGGCGGCATCAGCCTGGCGGGGGGTAAAGGCAAAGTTATCCAAGCCCTCTTCGGCGCGATCTTTCTGACCCTGTTCTTTAACGGCATGACCATGCTCAACGTACATCCCTTCATCCAGCCGGTACTTAAGGGACTGGTGTTGATTGGCGCGGTGGCCATAGACGTGATCCGGAACCGGAAACGGTAAAGGGGAACGCGGTGGATAACACGATACTAAAAATCGATCATATATCGATTAGTTTTCCGGGAGTTAAGGCGCTGGATGATGTCACCTTTGATATCGCCAGGGGAACCGTTCATGGACTGGTCGGAGAAAACGGCGCGGGCAAAAGTACCCTGATAAAAATATTGGCGGGTATTTACTCGGCGGAATCCGGGGCTATCCTGCTCAACGGGCAGCCGGTAAAATTCAAGACCCCCCATGAAGCGCAGTCGGCCGGTATCAGCGTGGTACATCAGGAATTCAAACTGTCCGAACCCCTGACCGTTACGGAGAATATCTTTTTGGGAAGGCTGCTGTACAAAAGGGGGCTGGTGGACTGGAAAGCCATGAAGCGGAAGGCCCGGGAAATGCTTGCCGAATTGGACATTAATATTGAGGTTGATGAAATCGTAAGCAGCCTATCGGTGGCAAAAAAACAAATTGTAGAAATTTGCAAGGCAATCAATATTAATGCCAGTATCCTGATTATGGACGAGCCGTCGGCGACCCTGACTGTAAAAGAACAGGAGATCATGTTCAATATCATCCGTAAGCTGAATAAGGAAGGGATGACGGTAATCTATATTTCCCACCGGCTGGAGGAAGTTTTCAATCTGACCAAAAATGTAACGGTGCTGCGGGACGGCAAACATGTGGAAACCCTGCCTACCCTTCAGGTTGACCGGAAAAAACTGATCTCCCTTATGGTCGGGCGGGAGCTGGTCAGCGAATACCCAAAAGAAAAAATCGCAATCGGCGAAATCCTGCTGGAAGTAAAAAGCCTTAGCCGTAAAGGGGTTTTGGAAGATATTAATTTTCATGTACGCAAAGGCGAAATCCTGGGGTTTGCGGGGCTGGTCGGTTCAGGCCGTACCGAAACCGCCCGGGCCGTACTGGGCATCGATAAAATTGATGCCGGAGAAATAACCTGGAAGGGGCGGCGGATTACCCATGGCAGTTTCAAGCAGGCGATCAAAAACGGCCTGGGGCTGGTACCCGAGGATCGGAAACAGCAGGGGCTGGTTCAGATTCTATCGGTAAAAGAAAACATCTCTATGGTGAATATGAAAAAAATTATCACCGGCGGAATTGTACGGCCGGCCCTGGAGGACAGCCGCGGCAGGGAATATGTGGACAAATTACGGATCATGACCCCTTCGCTGGAAACCCAGGCCCAATATCTTTCCGGCGGGAATCAGCAGAAGGTGGTCATCGCCAAGTGGCTTATGCAAAACAGCGATATTATTTTTATGGACGAGCCGACCCGGGGTGTCGATGTGGGCGCCAAGGTCGAAATCTATATGCTGATGAACGAGCTGATCCGGCAGGGAAAGGCGATTGTCATGATTTCTTCGGAACTTCCGGAAATATTGGGCATGAGCGACCGGATCATGGTTATGCATGAGGGAAAAATTGTAGGGCATCTGAAGCGGGAAGAGGCTACTCAAGAAGCGATCATGTCCCTCTGTGTATAAAGATTGGTAAATTATGGGTGTATTCCCATAAAATTTTTAACATGCAGACGGAGGAAACTATGAAATGCGCAAAACGGATTCTGTTTATCGGACTGGCGCTGCTGCTGGCGGCCGGTACGGTATTCGCCGGCGGCGGCGGACAGCAGGGCGGAGGAGCGGCGGCGCCGACCATAGCCAACAGCCCCCTGGCAGGTAAACGGATCGGCGTGGCCCACATCACCTTATATGATGAATGGTGCAAAGGGGTATACGATGATTTTATCAGGATAGGCAAAGAGTACGGCGTTGCGGAGATGAATATCCAGAACGGGGACTTGAACGCCGAAACCCAGCAGAAACAGGTAGAGGATTTCATCACCCAGAAATACGATCTTATCTTTATAGATCCTGTTTCTCCCAACGGTATCAAGGCGACTTTGGATAAAGCGGCCGCCGCGGGTATTCCGGTTATCGCCTTTGACTCGGGCACCGACTGGACGCCCCTGATTTCTCACATCGCCTGGGATCATGCTGAAACAGGCCGCCTCACAGGCAGGTATCTGGCGGATTATGCTAAAAAGAATCTCGGCGGCAAAATCAAGGTCGGTATATTGGCCATGCTGGACGCGCCCCATACGGCGATCCGTTCCCAGACATTCAAGGAAACCCTCGAGGCCGGTCTTGGCAAAGCGAACATTCAGTATGTTTTTGAACAGGACTTCGGTCAAACCCGGGAAAGCGCCACTAATATCGTTACCAATAATATCGCAAAGCCCATCGATGTTATTTGGGGCGCCGTTGATAACGCCGCCTTCGGAGCCAGAGTTGCCCTGCAAACCAATGGCGTCCGGGGAACCAAAGTGGTAAGCGCCGGCGCCTGGGGCAAAGAGCCCTTCTCGACCCTTGCCGCAAAAGATTCCTACTATATGATGTGCATCGGGGTTCCGCCGGAAGGGATTGTGCGGAAATCCATGGAAACCGCCGCGGCTTATTTCTCGGGAAATAAAAATATCCCCCGGGAACAGAATATTGATCTGGCGGTGGTCGACGAGAGCAACATCGCTAATTACCGTTCGTATTATTAAGAGGTCCGTCCGCCGGCACAGCGGCGTATGACGGAGCAGGCGAAAAAACCGGTACCCTCAAAAGGTACCGGTTCATCCCGCGCCGGTGAGTATAAATTCGACAGGAGCCAAGAATGGGAAGCGCAAGAAAAATTATTCCAAGAAGCGAATATGACAAACGGGTTGAAAAAATTCAAACCGCGATGAGGGAAAAGGACATTGATGTTTATATCGTACATTCCTGTGAATGTGAATCCGCCAATGTCCGCTATTTAACGAATTTTTGGGCGGTTTTTGATTTTGTGGGGGTCCTTATTCCCCGTGAAGGGAAACCCATTCTGTTGACCGGGGGTCCGGAATCCTACGAATATGCGAAACAATTCGCCCAAATAGACGACATCCGGGTTCATCCAATGTATGTGGAGACCAGCGCTCCCGAGTGGGACAAACCGACTGATCCCTATAACTATTCAAAAATATTTGATGAATTCAGATCCCGGTTTCCTTTGAAAAAAATCGCTGTCGGAAATACCAACACCATTCCTCATCAAATCATGAAGGATATTATGGCGGGATCCGGAGATGCGGAAATTGTGAACGGCGACCAGTTAATTATGAAAATACGCTGGATAAAATCGGACAACGAACTTGCCCTTCTGCGGGAAGCTTACAGGATCACCGATGAAGCGGTACGCAGCGCGGTAGAGATAATCAAGCCCGGTGTACGGGAATGGGAAATAGAAGCCGCCTGGCGTGCAAAGGCGTATCAGATGGGCGCCGAGGGAACCGGATATCCCATATGGGTTACATCGGGTCCCTATATGTACCAGAGTTTAAGCAAATCAACAGACCGGGTTGTTGAAAAAGACAGTGTCATACAGTTGTCCTTAGGGGCAAAATACCAGGGGTATTGCGGGAATCTATGCAGGCCGGTCTTAACGGGAAAAATCGATCAAAAGCGATCCGATATGATTAAGACCGCCCGGGAATGTCTTGAAGAAACGGCTGCCGTGATGGGTCCGGGCGTCCCCTTTGCCAAGGTATATGATATCTTTCAGGCCAGATTGGAAAAAGCCGGCTACAAGGGCCTTAATCTGTACGGCCCCGCCCACGGAACCGGGCTTCAGGAATGTGAAGGCCCCTGGGTGGATAACCGGGGTACGCTGATCATGGAGCCGAATATGGTATTCAATATTGATGTATGGATCGCGGATCATGAATTCGGCATCCGTTTCGAAGACGGCGTAATAGTTACCGGCGGGGGTCTGGAACGGCTCACGGCGCTTCCTGCCGAAGCGATACAACGGTAAACCCTCTGCGGAACGCGCATGAAAGAACGGTACAGGAACCGGTTGATATCCTTAACGCAGGCGCTGGTTGATATTCCTACGGTAAACCTTCCCCCCCGGGGTAACGAAAAACCGGGGCAGGAATATATTAAAACGCAGCTTGCCCAGCTGGGACTTGAAATTACGGAATTTTCTCCCGCCTCGGCGCCTGACTTTAAAAACAATCCCGCGTTTATCCCGGGCCAGGATTACGCCGGCCGCGGCAATGTCCGGGGCCTTTGGAAAGGCGGCGGCGGCGGGCGTTCGGTAATACTGAACGGTCACATGGATGTGGTAACCGAAGAACCCCTGCCTTGGACGAAATGCGAACCCTTTCACAGCGTGGTAGAGGGGGACCGTATTTACGGCAGGGGAACCGCCGACATGAAGGGCGGGCTTGCCTGCGCGTTTACGGCGATAGAGATGCTGAAGGACGAAGGATGGAAACCCCGGGGAGACATTTGTTTTGAAAGCGTGGTGGATGAAGAATACGCCAGCAGCGCCGGTTCAATTGCGGCGCGGTTATTGGGGTATAACGCCGATTTTGCGGTTTTATTCGAACCGACCTGCCTCAAAATTTGCCCCGCCTGTGTAGGCAGCATAGTATTGAAGGCGATAATCCAGGGTATTGCCGGTATGCCCTATACCGGGGAAACCGTGGTAAATCCCATATATATGCTGGGTGAATTTATTTCCCTTATCCGGAACTATGAACAAAAACGGCTGAGCGAAACAAAACCGCATCCCCTCTGGAAGGACACTCCCCAGGCGATACAGCTGATCATCACCAAGGCGAAATCGGGAGACATACGGCCCCATGGGCAGTTATCCACCCCGGTAAACGCATGGATTGAACTGGTAATACAGACCTATCCCGGTGAGGATATGGCTCAAATATTTTCCGAATTTAAGCAGTTTATATATGGCCGTTTTTCGCGGCCGGATTTGCTTTCGATGGAACTGGAGTATCATTACTGCCTGTCTTCGGATCAACATCCGGATTCCCGGGGGGTTGAAATATTACAAAGAAGCGCCGGATCCTATACGGATCAGGCCAAAATATGCGGCGCCATGTTTTCCTGCGATCTTTTTGCCTTTACCAAATATGGAAATATGCCGGCCGCGGTGTTCGGACCCGCGGGTGAAAAACTGCACGGGCCGGACGAATGGGTAAGCATCGGCAGTATGGAAAAGGTGGCCATGACGGTTCATGATTTTTTAATTGAATGGTGCGGCTGATGACGTTTTGTGCAGCATGGTATGACTAAAACAAAGGCAAAAATCGGGTTACTGCTAGTCACTGCCAGCTGGGGCGTCGCCTTTCCTCTAACTCCCATGGTGATGAGTAAAGGGCTGTCGGCCAATACTATCGTAATGTTTAAGGGTTTACTGTTTTTAATCTGCTGTTGTATTTTTTTCAGAAACGCGATTACGAGAATGAAGCGCAGCGACTTTTTGTATGCGGGACTCGCCGGTATAGGTAATATGGCCGGGAATATACTGCAGACCCTGGGTATGGTTTATACGACGCCTTCAAACTGCGCCTTTTTAACGGTTACTAATGTTATTATGGTACCCTTTATCGCCCTGCTGCTTTTTCGGGAAAAACCCGGAAAGAAAAGTTTTCTATGCGTCCCCTTGTGCGTACTTGGCATGGCAATACTGACTGGCGTGTTACAAAGCGGGATTGTCATTAACATCGGTGATGTCTATTCCTTTGGCGGAGCGGCGGGATTTGCCTTTACCATTGCTTTACTTGCCCATGGACAGGCAGATTTCAAAGTAATCGCCTTTGGTTTGGCAATTACCCAGTTCGGCGGCGGATTAGCCGCCCTGCTGATCGCGGGAGAATCCATTGCCGCCGCGCAGTGGGCCTTTGTTATTCCGGCGCTGCTATATCTGGGCATTATAGCTACCTTTATCGCGGCCTCGGTACAATGTTATGTTCAGAAATACATTTCTTCCACCACCGCGGCGTTGATCATGACCATGGAAAGCGTCTTCGGCAGTATTTTTTCACTCTTATTAGGCGCCGAACCTTTTACCTGCACCTTGGCGCTCGGCGGACTCCTGATTGTTCTATCAGTTATCTTTATGGAAACCAATCTGCTTCCCTTTTGGCAAGAAAAGCATCCGGCAGCCTAAGCGCCGCAAATGTTTTTAACAGCGGAAGAGCTTCGGGATAGGCGGAGATTCTTAATTCCCCGCCGCATAGGTTAAAACCGCTTCCCCGCCGCCGGCGTCGGCGCTGTAAAGTTCAAGCCTTCCCTGGTTAAAGGCCCAGCGCCGGACCTTGCCCAGATAGCCGAAATATTCAATTTCTTTAATTTTCACCGGTTCAAAAACACCCTGGGAACCGCCGGCCACATTCCCGATGGTAAGGGCCTGGCCGTCTCCCAGTTGATAAGGGCCGGCATACCGGTTCGGGGCGGCCTTCCCCTCCAACTCGCCGGAATTAAACCGCAGGGTAAAAATATCGCCGAACCCTTCGGACTCCAATTTATTCCGGTCAAAGAGCACATGCTCGGAGGCGGTTTTGAATTCCACCAATTGCCATTCCGGGCCCCGGATATCGGTAATATCGGCCCGGTTGGGGGAGGTCAAATCGTCCCGCGGAGCGGCTCCGCCGGCGCAGGCGGAAATGATACCGGCAACTAAAACAGGAATGAGGCGCTTGAATGCTTTTCTCATGTATTTCTCCTCACCTCTATTATTATACCAGGTCCGGCAACTTTCTTCCAGTTTTGACACAACGCTAAAGATACTGTGGAGCTTGTCCCGCGGAGGCTCATTTTGTCCGCGGCTGGGCGGCCGCGGAACACGGGGTCCCGGTTTCGCCGTCAGTCCTTCTCCGCGGTTTTAGCGAGCCGGTTACAGCCGTAAACAAAAAATTTGATAAACAGGTTACAGCCTAAAATAAGCAGCGACACAAAGGCGGAGCCTTCTATATGCATCTGAAATTCAAATTCGGTGATCAAAAGGGAAACCGGCTTGGTGCGGACGGTACTCAAAAAAGAAACCGCCGAAATGGTCATCATGGAATTGACGAAAAAAAAGGAAACCATTTCCAGGATGGTAAGCTTGGTCTGGGGGATAAGCACATCCCGCAGAATGCGCAGGCGGCTGATTCCCAGGGTACAGCCCACGTCTTCCAGATTGGGGTTAAGCTTTCCCAGGGAATTGTAGGCCATCAGATAGGGTGAGGCCAGAAAGTGGACCGTATTCACCAGGATGAGCATGGCGAGGGTTCCGTATATAAACGAGCCCTTGAAAAACAACACATAAGAGAGCCCCAAAACCAGGCCGGGTATCGCCAGGGAAGTAATGGAGATAAGATGCAGCAGTTTTGAGGATTTTCCCGGCGTCCGGGCGGTAAAATAGGCGGTGATATAGGAAAGGGCCGTTCCCAGGACCGCGACCCCCAGGGCGATGATTACCGAATTGACCAGGAATCTTCCGGCGCCCATCCCCATGGTTTTAACAATATTGGCGGCGGAAAAACTCATATCCACCGGATAGGACTTGACGAAGGTCAGAACCGCAAAGAGCAGTACCGGCAGGGCGATAAAAAAACAAACCGCCGCGCAGTAAAACAGGGCCGCCCCATCCCGGAGGAGATTCTTCTCTTTTGTCTTCCGCTGAACCACAAAGCCTTGATTCCCCCGGTCCTGGTTAAGTACGTCAAAGATAAAGGCAATGACCGCCGGAATCAGGAGGAACGAACCAATCACGCTTCCCCGGCTAAAGTTAAGGAGCCCTATCACTTCCTGATACATCAGCACCGGCAGGGTGGTAAACTGCCCTCCGACCATCAGGGGCACCCCATAATCGGTAAAGATCAGGGTAAAAACCGCGAACACCACCGAGATGAGGGGCTTCCGCAGATAGGGAAAGGTGATGGACAAAAAGCGCCGGAACCGGGGAATGCCCAGCACCGCGGCGGCCTCGTAGGGGGAACCGTCCTCGTACCTAAGAATATCCGCCAGCATCAGAAAGGCCACGGGAAAGGCGTAGATCACCGAACCCAGGACGATGCCGTTAAAGCCGTAAATTGAATGGCGAAGCCCCAAAAGCCGGGTGACAATACCGTTGGCGCCGAAGAGCAGGACCATCCCCATCCCCTGGGAAATTGACGGAATCAGCATGGGAAGGGTAACAAAGACGCTGAAAATCTCCCGGAAACGCATATTGGTACGAACCGCCGCAAGGGCGAAAATATAGGCGACAAGTATGGACAGCACCGTTCCGGCGCCGGCGGCCAGGATCGAATGAATCAGAGCCTGCCTGAATTGTTCCAGCGCGATGATGCCCGCGATATCCGCGGCGGCCATGTTCAAGAGCATCGTCCCCAGGGGGAAAATAATAGTTACGGCGAGAAACGCCCCCAGCAGCAGTTTAACGGCGCTATGCCGGGAAAAACCCGGGACAGGGATCTTCATGGGGAGTTTTGGCCGCCTTCGACCCGGACATATTTTATCAGCGAGTTAATCTTAAGCCGCAGCTTGTCTATCACAAATTCCCTAACATAGCGATCCGCCGGATTCCGGATAATGTTTTCCGGGGTATCGATCTGCCGGATGGTTCCGTGATCCATCACCATAATACGATCCGACAGGGCAAAGGCTTCTTCCTGATCATGGGTGATGTAGATCATGGTGGAATGAAACTGTTTCTGGATCCGCTTAATCTCGTCCCGGAGCAGAAGCCGGGTCGCCGCGTCCAGGGCGGACATGGGTTCATCAAAGAGGATGATCTCCGGGTTCATCGCCAGGGTCCGGGCGATGGCCACCCGCTGCTGCTGGCCGCCGGATAATTTATGGGGCTTCTTGCGGATATGCCCGGTCAGCCCCACCTGTTCGATAATATTCTCCGCGATGGACCGGGAACGGGACCGAAGCTCCTTGTTAAATTTAAGGGCATATTCTACATTGCCCAGGACCGTCATGTTTTGAAAAAGCGCGTAGTTCTGGAACACAATGCCCATGTTCCGCTTGGACGGCGGCATAGCGGTAATATCCAGGCCGTCTTTGATAATGGCGCCCGATGTGGGGGGCAGAAGCCCCACCAGAATCCGCAGGATCGTGGTTTTTCCGCAGCCCGAAGGCCCCAGGATGGAGAGAAATTCCCCGTCCTGTACGGTAAAGCCGATGCGGTGCAGAACTTCCTGCTTGTTGAAAACCTGTACTAAATCCCGCGCCTCAAGCTTAGCTTCCACCGGCCCTTCCTTACGGCTAATATTTCCACCTGGCCAGAAGCCGTTCCTTCAAGACAAGATCATAAACGCCGGTCATATCCGCATAGGGAATATCCCGGGGATAGTTGGGAATGGCGTTAACCTGATTCACCATCACCGGTTCCGGACAGTACAGTTCCTTGTCATCCTGTACCAGCTTGGTCATGGCAAATTGAAAAACTTCCCTAACCGCGGGGCGGGTATCCTTTCCTTTGATAATACCCATGCCGGTGGTAATACTGGGAGCCCCTTCGCTAAAATACAGCAGTTCCAGGGGGACGCCGCGGCTGTTGACGGCCTGGACCGCGGTCAGGGTCATCCCCAAACCGATAGCGGCCTCTCCCTGGATGAGGGCGTTTACCGGCCCCGAACCGGAGGTGGTAAACTGAAGGATATTTTCCGCAAGTTTATCAAAATAGGCAAAAGCCGCGTCCCCGCCCCAAGCGTTAATAAGGCTGACAAGAAACATATACCCCGTACCGGAGCTTTTCGGATTCGGCATGGAGATAAGGCCCTTATAGCCGGGGTTCAACAGATCCCCGTAAGAAGCGGGGACGGGCAGACCCAGATCTTCCAGTTTACCCCGATTAATAACAATGGCCCCGGAAGATTTATCCCAGGGCAGGTACCGGAGGGAAGGGGGAACCAGCTCGGGCAGAAATCCGGAACTGTCGTAGGAGGAAAGATCCGCCAGGATATCCTGCAGCCCTTCCAAGTAGCCGGTTTCAAGGTTAAGGATGATATCCGCCTCGGAGGATGTCCCTTCGGCCTTTAGCTTTGCCGCATGATTCCCGGTGGAAAGAACCTGCAGCGTAATATCATAATCAGGAAATTGCTCCTTCAGAAGCTGCTGCATGTGTTCGGTCCTGAAATCCTCGGTACTGGTATAGATGATTACCCGGTTATCCCGCTTTGATCCGCAGGCAGTCAAGGCCAGAAACAGGCAGAATACCCCGGCGCGGGCCATTTTTCTCAACATAGAACCCCCTTTTGCCCGTATTGTATATAAAAAACGAGCCCTATCCAAGGGGGAATCTTCGCCGGAGGGAAAATTATTGTTCTTGGGCCATACCCGATTCAAAGATCGTTCCCCGGCCCGGAGGTTCCGGCCTACAGGGCGGTGAATACCAGAATCGCGGTTTCACCGGCGGCATTGCTGGTATGAAGTTCCAAGCGGCCGGCGGCGGCGGTCCAGCTGGTTACCCTGGAGAGGTAGTCGAAAAATTCCTGTTCCTTTAAACCATCCAGCTCCCAGATAGCCGCCATCAGGGTACCGGCCATATTCCCTATGGAAAGGACGTTTCCGGTTCCCGCTTTATAGGGGCCGTAGTACAGGTTGGGCGCCGCCTTGCCGGTAAGAATATCTTCATTGAATGTCAGGGTATAAATATCCCCCATACCCTGGGCCGTCAAAACCTGCCGGTCCAGATCAATGGTTTGCGGGCCGGTCTTTACCGCGCTCAGCTGCCACATTTTACCCTTGATTTCGCTGAATTTGACAATTTCCCGGCCGGCTGTCTCCGCCGCCGGAGCCGTTCCGGCGCAGGACGCCAGGATCCATACCAAGGGAACCAGAACACAAACGCTTGCTAATTTCATATTTTTCTCCATACAATTAAGTATAGTGAAAAAACGCCGCGTTTCCAATAAATGAACCCCGCCCGCCCTGACGGGCGGGGCATGGCGGCTTACGCCGATTGGAGGGATTTTTTCCTCTTTTCAAAGATGAGGGCAAGAAACAGGAAAAGCGCCAAGCAGCCCAGGGAAGCGTAGGCAAACAGCTTCATGCCTTCCGCGATGTCGTTCGCCAGGATGTAACTGAAAACCACCGGACCTATGGCCATGGCTATATTTTCCACGCTCGAATAAGCGCTCAGGGCTTTCATAGACGAAACATGGGTACCCTGATACAGGGTAGCGTAATAGGTCTGAATATTCGTCAGGGCGAAGATATTGGCGATTGCGAGAACCGTAACGGCGATAATCAACATAACCACCGAAACATTCATGGAAAACAGGTAAATACCGCCGGCGTTCAGCAGCAGGGAAACGGCGATGATCGCCTTAAGAGAGAATCTCCGGGAGAAATACTCACACAAGGTGGTGCTGAAAAGGATCGCGAATAAGCCGCTTAATAACATTAATTGCCCGATATTGGATTCCCTCAATCCGTTTTCCGTTCCGTAGATCGGCACAAAATATTCCGTAAAACTCATGGATACCACAAAAGGCAAAAGCAGCAGGAACAGGGCGCCAAGCACCACGGGACTGAATATAAATTTAAGCAGGGCGAATTTTTTCGCCTTTTCACTTTTCATGTACTCGGCTTTTTTATAATCCAGCGCCACTAATTCCTCTTTGGCTATATCGTACATGTGCCGCATATATTTTGAACGGGTGGAAAAAAGAAACATAATAAATAAAAACAGAGAAATAACCGACGAAAAAATGAACACCACCCGGTAGGGGAAAAACTGCGCGATGATAGAACCAAAAACCACGCCGGCGTTCACCCCCGCAAGATATGACGCGTTAAAATGGGCAAAACCGCTGTTTACATCCTTTACGTCTTTTTGCGAACCGATAATCGTGTTGTATACCAAAACAAGGGACCCGCCCGAAAAACCGATAAAGGCGTAAGCAATGGACAAAAATATCACATTGACCGCGGCAAAACAAAGTATATTACCGATAATAAAAAGAAAGGCTGCCATAATACCGATCTGTTTAAGTCCGACAGCTTTAAGAATAGACGGAATAACCAGCAGCGCAAGGACAACAAAAATTACATTGGCCGTAAAGGGAAGGGTAATAATAAACTCCCTGGGCAGATTAAACAGAGGCTCGTAAAGTCTTGCGGCATACATGGGCAGCAGAGCCGTCGCCAGATTGGCCGAGACAAACTGGAAGAAAATAAAGGCCCGCAACAATTCCGGCCGGAAGGGCAGCGCTTTAGTCTCTGACCATTCGAGGGTATTTTTTTTGTAGGCGCTGTGTATCAGAATAAATTCGATCATCGTCAGAAGGAACACCACCGACGCCGCTATAACGGTAAGCAATGTCTGAATGATCATAGCGCGGGTCTGCTCCTGCACCGACCGCATATCGTATCCGGTCTCAATAACCGCCGCGACATTCCCGTTCTCGTCGAATATAGGGCCGTTGGCAAAAAGCCAGCTCCCGGTGGAAGTTACATCAAAGGTATATACATACTGCTTTGAATCATACACTTCCTGCTGAGTACTGCCTTCATACTCCTCATAGGGGAAAAAAGTCCCCAGAGCGCCTTCCGAATCGTACATCGAATACACGACCCCGTCCCGTTCCATCCAGATATACTGATATACCCGTTTCCCCTTGAATTGAAGCTGGGAAAAAAGCGTTTTGAGGGTATTACTTAAGCTCCGGTAGCCCTCACTGACATACTGCGCGGGAGAATTAATTGAGGTTAATACCTTGGTATCAATGGCGGCGGTTAAAAGGCGGGAAATGTTTTCAAGGTCGTTATAGGTGCTCTCGTAATACCGGGCGTTCATTTCATTTATGATAAGAATTGAGGTTAACCCCGTCCCGAAGATTATACATACTCCCACAAGCACTATCCTTCTGAAGGTTTCGCTGAAATGCTGTCTTGATAAAAAACCTACAAAGGAAACGAACAATACCAGGGCCGCCAGGATACCGATAATGCCTCCGGCGAACAGGAGCTTCCGAAGTTGTACGGAGGACGGGGAATAGGTATAAGAATCAATAATCTCCGCTGAGCCGTCCCGGCCCATAACAAGCACTTGGTCTTCGGATGTGGCGAAAAATACATTCCCCGTATAATTAACACAATAATAAGGGCTCCCTTCCGATCGCTCCTGAGAAGTAAATAATATGGATCTTTCCCCGGCACTTATATCAATAAAGACTATTTCGCCGCTGATAACATCGGTATAAAGAATATTATTATTGCCATCGGACACCGCCATCCAGGGCAGACCGCCGTCAAGCGCTTCCCATTCCCCAAGCAGCGCCCCCGAAAAATCATATTGCTTAACGCCCCCCGCCTGAGTAGTAAGCGCCAGCCGCTGGTTTTCGGCGTTTATATTACAGTATGCCAAATCACGAAACGCATCAGGATATTCAAAAAAAGTAAGCTCTTCCGCTTCCTGCAGATTCACCGCAGAGACCCTTTCAAGATAAAACCCATTGCGCTCTAAGCGGGCCAGATAGACGGCGCCGTTATAATAGGTCATGCCGCTTATTTTCCCTTTGGTAATAATGAAGTCCTCGTTGATGTATTGGTAAACATAGATTTCTTCCAGAAATTCCCCCTCGGAGGAATACTTAAGGACCCGTTCTATATTATCCTCAAAGGCGCCGCCGAATTTGGTATCGTGGACATAAAGATTATTCTGTTCGTCAATCTCCACATACATCGCAACGGAAAAGGATTCCGGATTTCCTGGATTCGCGTTCAATTGGTATATCAATTCCCTTTCGGAATTCAATACCAGAACAGATCGCTGCGAATTGCCGACTACCGCGAGCCGTTCGCCGTTACCGCTTGAGGTCATGGCCCATTCAATAGCATCGCCGCCGATCCAAGGCGTAAGAGTAATCATATCCCGGTTCATAAAAAGAAAAACCGACAGACCCGCAACCAGTACGGCGCAAAGGATCCGTATGATAATAAAAAATTTCCGGACAGCATCCCTGTTCATAATTCTGTTTCCCCCGTTTTAGTAAAGATGCAAAGATATTTCCGCCAAAGTTCATGAACGCTGAGATGTTTTTTAAATGTCCGCAGCCCCGCCTTGCCCATATCATATCCGGTATTCAAATATTCCACATCGGATAAATACAGTTTAACCATCATATAGATAAGGTATACGAAAAGGTCCGATACGTTCGCTTTGCCAAAAAACAAAAATGCCACCTTCGCGTTTTTTTTCTCATAGATGGCATACCCCTCGGGGACGTCATCTATATAACCAAAAACGCCCTTATACGCCGTATCGTCAAATATATCGCTTATAAGCCCCAGGGCTTTTTTTTCGCAGCCTATGAAAGACTCGCAATAGGCGCAGTCCTGCCTGCCGCACCACTTTTCCTCTATCTCAAAACAAAGCCGGACATTTTCTTTGGTCATGGGGCGGACCGAAACATTCTCTTTATTAAAAAATTTTTTAAGCCGGTTCCGTTTGTTAAGATTAACCCCGCCTGATAATTCCAACAGATCCGCGGTCCGGTAGGCGTATTCGCTGTAGTTGTCATTATATCCGGCACTTACAGCATAACCTTTTACGGCCTCGTACCGCTTAAGGAAACGCTCCTCAATGGTCGCTATCCGCAAAGAAGGATAACCGGCCCCGAGGGAAATACCGTAAAGGGCATCCACAACCTGCGCCAGGGAATGTTCAGGCCTTTCGGAAGGCCATTGAACGTTAAAATAAATCTCCCCGTCCTGATAAAACCACACGCTGCAAAGATATTCATAAACGATCTTATAAACGGCGGTAAACGCGAAGGCCGTCGCGGTGGTACAGATCATGGCGGTCATTTCCTGCAGCATATTATCGCCCTCGTCGTAGTAACGCCTGAACAGGGAATGGCTTTCCCTGCCCACCGGCAGGAACCCTTCGCTTAAAAGATATTCATAGGCCCTGTTTTGCCGCTCCGTCACCCTATGCCCTCGTATATGTACAGACGTATTTTCGCCACATCTCATGGACCCCCAGATGGGTTTTAAAGATCCGCAGTCCCTTTTTCCCCATATCTTCCCCCAGGTTGAGGTATTCCGCGCCGGATAAATAAGTTTTGACCATCATATAATAGATGTACACATTGAGATCCGGAACGTTCGCCTTCGCGAAATATAAAAAAGAGATATTTTCATCCTTTTTTTCCCCGATGGCAAAACCCGCGGGGGTATCCTTTATGTACGCGAAAACGCCATTATAGACGGTATCGTCAAAAATATCTACCATGATCTCAAGGGCTTTTTTTTCACATCCGACCAGGGATCCGCAAACCGGACAGTCCTGCCGGCGGCACCATTCTTCCTCAATTTCAAGACAGAACCGGACATTTTCTTTCGTCATGGGGCGCAGCGAGACATCCGGAATCCGGGAACATTTTTTCAGATGACGGCGTTTATCCTCGTTGATCCCCCCGGATAACTCAAGCAGATCCCCGGTTTTAAAGCCGTATTCGCTGTGATCGTCATCGTATCCGGTTTTAATATGGTAGCCCCGGATTCCCGTATATTCCTTAAGAAAAAGCCCGTCGATCACCCCTATCTGCAGAAAGGGAAGCCCCGCCTCCCGGGAAAGGCCGTAAAGAACATCAACGATTTCCGGCAGGGAACAATCCCCCGTCCCCCAAGGCCGGTGAATCTCGAAGTAGACCGGGAGGCCGCCGGTAAACCAGGCGCTGCAAAGGTATCCGTTAATCTGTTTATATACCGCGTTAAAGGCGGAACCCCAGGAGGTGACGATTGCCGCGGTCATTTCCGACAGGCGGTTGTTTTCGTCATGGGCTTTGTACAGGGGATAGCTGTTCCTGTCCACGGGGAGAAACCCCTGCCGGAGAAAACCTTCGCGGGACCGGCGATCCTGTTCCGTCACCGTTTATCCTTTCTGCCCCGCCTTCGTAAAGGTACAGATATATTTCCGCCAAAGCTCGTGGGCGCTCAGATGGGCCTTAAACTGGCGGAGCCCCGGATGCCCCATGTCCTCACTCATGTTCATATATTCGGCATCGGGCAAATGCTCTTTATACATCATATAAATGAGGTATATAAAACCGTCCTGTATATTTGATTTTCCAAAATAAAGAAAAGAAAGTCTTTCGTTTATCTTTTCACATATAATATATCCGGCGGGTTTTCCCTCATAATAGAGAAAAAGCCCCTTATGGAAACGGTCGTCAAAAATATCCTCCATGGCTTCCATCGCTTTTTTTTCGCAGCCGGTAAAGGACTCGCAATAGGCGCAGTCTTGACGGCGGCACCACTCCGCTTCTATTTCGGCGCAGAGGCCTACGGTCTCCCGGCTCATGGGCCGCAGGGAAACTTTCCCGTTATTTAAAAATTTTTTAAGGCGCTTCCGCTTATAATAATTATCCGGCCCCTGAAGATCCATCAAATCCTTTGTACGGTAGGCGTATTCGCTGTTGTCCTCCCGGTATTCGGTTTTTATATGATACCCTTCGACAGCCTCATACTCCTTAAGGAACCGCTCCTCGATAAACTTTATCTGCAGGAAGGGAAGCCCCGCCTCCCGGGACAAATCGTAGAGTATATCAATTATCGATCCCAGGGGGCGGCCGGGGGTTTCCCGGGGCCGGTGTACGGTAAAATAAACGGGCCTTCCCTCATAAAAAAACACGCAGCACAGATACCCGTGAACGATCTTATAAAGGCCGTGGTATATATAAAACCATACCACAATCATCACCGCGCCCATCTCCTGCAGGCCGCTGTACTGCTCGTATTCTTTTAATATGGGATAACTTGCGCCGTCTATGGGGAGAAACCCCTGGCGCTGTAAATAATCATAAACCCGGCGATCCTCTGCTGTCATTTTTTATTCCTATTTTTTATCAAAAATAAACACACTCGGCAAACCGGGATCCGCCAGCCGTTTTTTAGTTTCCGCGAGGCAGTTCGCCGCGCATATATCCCCCGGGTCCGCCGCAAGGACCCGTTCAAACCGTTTAAGGGCGTTTTGATATTCTTTCATGTGATACTTCCGGATCCCCGACTCGAAAACCTTCTTTGTCGCGAGCCGCCTTTTCTTAATCTGAGCGGGCAGCGCGTCAAGCATATCAAACACGCCGATCACCTCGTTGACCCCCGCGACCTGTATCATCCCGATAAACCGGTACTTAAATTCCTCTTCGCCGCCGGAAAGCTGATTCAGGGTATCCCGGGTGATCAGCATCCCCGATTTGGTCTGCTTGGTAAGGGATTCCATCCGGGAAGCCAGATTCACATTCTTGGAAATAACCGTACTGGACAGCCGTTCGTTTTCCCCCACTATTCCCATCATCACCGAACCGGTATGAAGCCCTACGCCGATATTGATGCCATCAACGCCTATTTTGATCCTTGCCGCCTTATCCAGGATTAATTTCCGGTATATCTCAATACCCGCCCGCACCGCGTCCCGGGCCTCGGCGAACAAGACCATCGCCGCGTCGCCGAGATACTTATCGACAAAGCCGTTGTGTTTCCGGAATACGGGGCCGGTAACCCCCAAGACCTCATTGATAAAGAGAAAATTTTCCTGGGCCGACATCATTTCTGAATTGATAGAAAAGGCCCGGATATCAAAAAACAGCACCGTAAGATCCCGCTGAACATAATCGCCCAGCTTCAATTTTGTAATATCCGTTACCCCCAGGTGTTCCATAAACTGAATAGGAACAAAGCGGATGGAAGACTCGTTCAAGCGGTTGATATACTCAAATTGCTGCTGAAGTTCCCCCGCCATGTAGTTTAAGCCGCGGCTTACCCTGCCCAGCTCATCCCTGGCCCGGTAACTTACCCGGGCGGAATAGTCACCTCCGGCAATGGCGCCGAGCACTCCCGCAACCGATGCCAGCTGCCTGACGACGATCGACATTACCACGATCAGGGCAAGCAGTATGACCAGACAAATAAGGGCGGCGATAAGGGATATCTCCTGCCGCTGTCTCAGATTGCGCACCTGATGACTGGTCATATCCAGGCCAAGCTCAAACATGCCGGCGATTTTCCCCTGACTGTTGTAAACAGGAATAACCGAATATCCCCAGAGGCCGTCTGTGGCGTTGACAACGCCGGCAACAGGTTTCCCGCTCATGACAATCTCATAATCTTCGTCTCCCATGCTAAAGTATCCGGCGGGACGAAATAAGCTCATCTCATCGTTTGATAAGACAACCCAATATTCGAAGTGCTCCCCCTTATATATGGCCACATAATAGTTATTGTTCCAGACCTCGTCATTATTTCCGGTAATTTGTTTGACGGTCTGCGCCACCCGCTTATACGCATCGCCGTTTACATCCTTGATGCTTTTCAGGCTGTCAATATCGTCTCCGTCAATGGACTGCACCGCCAGGGTCGATATAAAATTCAGCTCGTTAAAAATTTCCTGATTAAGGCGTTCCGTCATAATGTGAAAAGTAACGCTGTACAGCACGATAAAAGCCGCGATGGTCAAGGGGATAATAACAACGGTCTGTTTGATAAAAAGTGAAACATAACGATCCAGGAGCCGCACGAAAAGCAGATATATTCCAAGAATAAAAGCAAGGCCCCCAAGGACACAGGATGCCTGAACGGCGATAACGGCGGATCGTTCCCGGACAGAAAGGCCAACCCCTTCTTCGTAGGTTCTGAAATCTTTGCCGTCATAGTACCAGACCACATCGCCGTATACCCCCGCGAAGCGGTTTTCAAAAAAACCGAACCCCGTAAGAAACAGCGGCAGATCCCGGGCGCGCAACTCATCAAACAATCCTTCGGGAAGGACCTTTTCCACCCGGTTATCGCGGGTTATACGGAAAATAGCCGCGGAAATCATATCGGCAAAGAGAATATCCCCCCGGGAATCGTAATCAAGATACCAGGGGATAATACCGCCGCCGCCCATGATAAAATCAAAGGAACCCCGCAATACCGGCGCTTCGCCGTTTTGCACCTCATAAATATCCCCGTCCCGGGTGGTATAAATAAAATTCTTAAAATCCTTTACGGCGAGCTGGGCTACAGAAAAATCCGATGTCCCATGGGAAAAATCCGATACGGCCAATTCTTCCCGGAAGGTGTCGTAAGCATAAAGATCCACCCCCTTCCGCCGGACCCTTGAAAAAGTAAGGATGCCGTTTTCACAGCGCAGGGACCCGATTTGAGGATTGGTCCGGGGATTTTCCGAATTCTCCTCATAACTTACGGCGAAGACTTCCTTTACAAAATTTCCCTGCCGGTCATATTTTCGTATTATATCCCGTTTTGTCATATAGGCGTCGTAGGCTAATTCCGTAGCATAGATGTAGAGATTCCCCGCCTCATCAACGGCGCTGTCGTAGATTTTAAGATATTCCTTCATCTTGTTGATATTGATGGAATAATTTATGCGGCCCTCCGGGCTCATACCGATAAGCCGGAAAGCGCCGTTATCAATGATATAGAGGCTGCCGTCTTTCCCGTATTTGGCGGCGGCGGCATTGATAAACTCCGTTTTTTTCTGGAAAAACGGCCTTTTCAGAAGATCAGGATTTAAGAGGTTGACGGCGGCGCAAAGAATAAAAACAAAAAAGCAAACTATAACCGCGGCAGCCAGCTTATTATTTTTTCCCATGAAAACTCCTCAGCGTATATTGGAGTTGTTCGAAAACCTCAGTTTTCGAACAACTTCCTTAAAAAAATGCAAAATGCTCTGCATTTTGCGAGACTTGTTCGGGAACCGTGCGCTTCCAGCGCACATTTAAATAAGTTCCCGAACAAGTCCATTATTTCCCAGCCTTCCGCTGTAAATCTATGGTGTATGGATCTCTCCGTCCGTTTCCGGGGGTGTTTCCGTAATTGCCTCTTCCTTAACAATCCGGTCCACGCCGATGACAAAATCGGGCTTATCGATACTGAGGATCTTAACCCCCTGGGCGGAAC
>JAISQR010000503.1 GCA_031274035.1 Treponema sp.
GACCGTCTCCGAGATGTATACGAGCATATTTTCCATTTTGTAAAAGAAAAAAAATACTACTATGACCATAACGAAATTCGTGTCCGCCCCGTACGCAAACCGAAGAAATATAACGGAGAATTAGTATCCGCAACGGGAGTAAGTGGAAAAAAATATAGACAACAAATAGAAAATAGCGAATCGCTTTCAAAATAGGTATTGATTTGAGTGAACAATACAACAAAATCGCGAAAGAAAGGATGAAAGACCTATGCAGAGACCTGTTTTAAGCAAACGCCCAACCGAGATTTTTGGCTGCCCATACATTGATGACTCTGTTGAACTAAAAAATGAAATACGACAGCAAAACTGCCTATTGATTTTTGTACTTTTACTCTTGAATGGAATGTTACACACAGAGGATGAATTTATTTTAAATATTATCAGAAAAGGTGTTGCTGATGATATTTTGAATAAAAGTGATTATTTAGAGTATTTTTAAGAGAAAATTTATGCAACAAAATGAACTTCCCCCCGCTTATGTCAGGTTCCCCCCGGACACCCGGTAGATCAGGGTATCGGCCTTTCCGTAGCCCTCAATCCGTTCCTCGGGGAGAAAGGTGTAAAAGGCCTGATCGTATTCGGGCATTACCGAAAGGAATTTCCGCCGTTTTTCCGGGTCCAGCTCCAGCAGCACGTCGTCCAGAAGCAGCACCGGGTTTTTCCCCGTGGTGTCCGAGTAACGCCGGGCCTGGGCTATCCGCAGCAGCAGGGCCAGAAGCCGCCGCTGGCCGGTGGAGGCTTTACCCGCGAATTCCGCCCCCCGGCAGCTAAAGACGTACCGGTCCCGGTGGGGCCCCGAAAGGGAAACCCCCATGGCCATATCCCCCTCCCGGCGTTCCCGCAAAAAAGCGGTTACCCCCTCAAAGGCCGTCTCCTTCCAGGACGGGGCGTAGCGCACCGAAACGGCCCCAATGCCGGAGACCTCTTCGTAGAGGGGACCGAAAAGCTCGGAGAAGCGCCGGGCCGCCTCCCCCCGCTTTTCCATAAGCCGTAAACCGTATTCCGCCATTTGGGGGTCCAGGGTATCCAGGATCAGCGTATCGGCCCGGTCCCGGCCGGCCTTTAAAACCGCGTTCCGGGTCTTCAGCAGCTTCCGGTATTTTTGCAGGTCCTCCAGATAAACCGGATCGTACAGGCTCTGGCTTTGATCGAAAAACCAGCGCCGCCGTTCCGGGGGGCCGGAGACAAATTCCATGTCCTCGTGGCAAAAAACGATGCAGGGGGCCACCGCAAGCAGTTCCTTCCGGTCGTCCGTTCTTTTTCCGTCTATGCGTATCGACTTTTTGCCGTCCTCAAACTTTACCAAAACCCGGTCGTGGAGGGAACCGGTAATGCCCACCGAGGCGGAACAATCCTTCTCCCCTATCCTGACAAGCTCGGTGTCCCGCACCCCCCTAAAGGAGGAGGCGTAGGAACAAAAATAGAGGGCCTCCAAAAAATTCGTCTTGCCCTGGCCGTTCTCCCCCACCAGGAACACGTCTTTTGCCTGGGTATTTACCTCAAGATCCGCAAGATTCCTAAAGGCCGCCGTGCGCAGCGCCGCAAAACGCAAAATACCCCCAAAAGGATAAGGGCGGCTTTAATCAACCTGCATGGGCATGATGATGTGAAAGAAGTTACCCTCCGGGATGGGCTTTATGGTTATCGCCTTATGGGGATCGGAAAAATAAATCCCCACCTCGTCTTCGGTCATAACCTTAAAGGGCTCCTCGATATAGCGGTAATTCAGGGCGATGGAGATTTCTTCCCCATCGTATTTGCAGGGTATTTCCTCGTTGGCGTCGCCAATATCGCTTTCCTCCGAGGCAATGATCATAACCCCGGGGTTTACCTTGAGGTATACCCGCCGGGACTTCTGTTCCACCAAAAGGGAAACCCGTTTAAGGGCGTCCAGCATTTCAAAGCGGTTCATCGTAAAGGAATTGGTCTGATTTTCCGGGATAACCCGGCGGTAATTGGGAAACTGCCCTTCTATTAGCACCGAAGAAAGATGATAGGAGCCAAAATTGATAAATATGGACTTATCGGTAATCGCTATGGTGATAAGACCCTCGTCCCCGGCCCGCTTCATGATAATGTTAAGAATCTTGGGGGGGATAATAACCCCGGTAAAATCCTGTATCCCGCTTCCCGCTTCTCTGCTGATATAGGCCAGCCGTCTACCGTCGGTGGCTACCATGATAAACTTGTCTTCCTGTTTTTCGCAGAACACCCCGTTCATAAAATAACGGGTTTCGTCATCGGAAACGGCAAAAACGGTCTGTAAAATCATTTCCTTAAAGTCCCTAACCGGCATTTCAAAGGAATTACCATTACCCGGCACGGGAAATTCCGGGAATTTATCGGAGGCAATGCTTTTAAGCTGGAATTTAATCTTTTTATAGGTGGGCCTAATGACTATCTTCGCGTCATTTTGATCAAATTCAAGCTCCCCGTCGGGAATAGCGTTGAGTATCCCCAGGAATTTCTCCCCAAACACCGTGGTTGATCCCGACTCCAGCACCGTTACCGGCACCCGGGTTTCAAAATTCACCTTTATATCCGTAGATTTGATGATCAGGGTATCCTGACCAGCCTCAAGGTATATATTGGACAGTATGGAAATGGCATTCTTGGAGGATATAATTTCCTGGGCGATGGTTATTTCTTTAAGGAGTACGCTTCTTTCGCAGGTAAATTTCATATATTCATTCTCCCTATTTCTTTACATTATATATAATAATAATAGGAGTGATAATAGGGGCTTCTGATAAGTGGAAAACACAGGTTTCTCTATGTAGAATAAGCAAATAGCCTATTAACAATCCAGGGAAAAGGTGAAAAAATAATCCACCGTATCCACAGAAAGCCCATTTATGCACCTATTATACCAATATATTAACATCTTTTTAAGATTTCGCGCTATATTCCTTTATCAATCTGGTTAAATTCTGAATGGTCGAATCCATGGTCGGGTCCGACCGGATTCGCTCCTCAATTTTCTGGCAGGAATGCATCACCGTGGTATGATCCCGGCCGCCGAAGGACTGGCCCAGCTCGGTGGTGGAGTATTCGGTTATCTCCCGGGCGATATACATGGCAAGCTGCCGGGGGAATACGATGTTTTGGGTCCGCTTTTTGCCCTTAAGGTCGTTATAGGACAGGGAAAAATAGTCCGCCACCACCCGTTGTATGGTTTCTATGGACATATTGGTCTGTTTTGGGGAGGCAAACACGTCCCGCAGTTGATCCTGGGCTATTTTGAGGGTGATGGGGGTCCCGATTAGCTCCGTATAGGCGATAAGCTTAATCAAGGCGGCTTCCAGGTCCCGGATATTGCTGGAGACATTCTTGCCCACCAGGTCTATTACCTCGTCGGGGATGGTGATGTGCTTCTCCTCCACCTTTTTTTTGAGGATGGCGCAGCGGGTTTCGTAATTGGGAGGCTGTAAATCCACGTTCAGACCCCGCTCGAACCGGGAGCGCAGCCGGTCGCTGATCTTCTTTAATTCCGATACCGGCCGGTCGCAGGTAAAGACTATCTGCTTCTTCGCGTCGTAGAGGGCGTTAAAGGTATGGAACAATTCTTCCTGGGTTTCCCATTTATTCTCCAAAAAGTGAATATCGTCGATTAAGAGGATGTCCACATAGCGGTATTTTTTCTTAAAGGCCGCCATCTTGTCTTCTTTTAGGCCCTGGATAAATTCGCTGGTAAAACTTTCGGCGGTGATGTAGATGACCTTGCTCCCGGAATTGTCGTAGACATAGTTCCCTATGGCCTGCATCAGGTGGGTTTTCCCCAGCCCGACGCCGCCGTATATCAGCAGGGGGTTGTAGGCCGATCCGGGGTTCCGGGCGATGGCCTGGGCCGCATTGGAGGCAAAGTTGTTATTGTCCCCAATAACGTACTGTTCAAAGGTATAGTCCTTATTAAGCTGGTCATGGGCGGGTTTTTTCTCCGCCGCGGGTCTTGATCCGCCGTTTCCCGGCTTTTCCGCGGCGGCCGGCGGCGCCTCGTTCACGGAATTCCGGGGGACTACCTCAAAATTGACGGAAAGGGGCTTCCCGGTTAGGCTTTGTACCTTGTCTTCGATATAATTTTGGTACCGCTGTTTAACCTGATCCCGGTAAAAAGAGGAAGGAACCGCCACGACAATCTCGTTTTCCGCGGATCTAAGGTATTCCAGGTTAAACCACATGGCAAATTCCTGCTCTTCCTTCTCTTTTCGGATGAGGTTGAGGGTTTCTTTCCAAAAAATTTCATAATCCCATTCAGCCATGAGGAAGTCCTTACCACGCCCTATATATTAACATATTATCCACAACAATAAATCATTTTTTTATATAAAAAATATTCACCGGGATACCTAAATGTTCGTTTACCCTTAATACCTGAATAGTAAAAACAACGTAATTCTATATATAATAAGCAAATAAACACTATAAAAGTATTAATTGTAATAACCGGGGTCTATAACCGGATTTTCCTTATTCCCTATTCTGTAACTAATTAGTGAATTATCCACAAGTTATACACACAAAAAACAAGCTGTGGAAACCGCTGCCGCCTTTAGGAGCCCCGTGGGTCCCTTTTCTTTTTAGCTCAAGATCAATATACTGGAAATTACGTTATGAGTTCAAGCTATTCAGCCCAAAGTATACAGGTTCTTAAAGGTCTTGAGGCGGTACGGAAGCGCCCCGGAATGTATATCGGCACCACCGGTATCGACGGCCTCCACCATCTGGTGTTCGAGGTGGTGGATAATTCCGTTGACGAGGCCATGCAGGGCCATTGCGACACCATTTTAGTGGTTTTGGAAGGGAACGATGTGGTCCGGGTGGAGGATAACGGCCGGGGCATCCCCGTGGACATCCACCCCACCGAGGGGGTAAGCGCCCTGGAGCTGGTTATGACCCGGCTCCATGCGGGGGGCAAGTTCGACAAAAACTCCTATAAGGTTTCCGGGGGCCTCCACGGGGTGGGGGTTTCGGTGGTAAACGCCCTTTCGGAGTGGTGCGAAGCCTTCGTCCTTATGGACGGCAGGGCGCATACCCAGCGGTACAAGATCGGCATCCCCGACAGCCCCACCCGGGAAATCGACGCTGCCGCCCTGCCCCCCTGGGCGGCGGCGTCCGCGGCGGTCCATTCTGGGGAACGCCGGGGTACGGTGGTCCGGTTTAAGGCGGACGCCTCTATTTTCGAGACCACCACCTATAATTTCGACGCCCTTTCTAACCGGCTGCGGGAATTGGCCTTCCTGAACAAGGGCCTGACCATCATCATCCGGGACGAGCGGCTTTCAATCCCCAAGGTCCATGAATTCAAGTTCGACGGCGGGGTCAAGAGCTTTGTGGAGTACCTGAACGAGAACAAAACCGTCCTCTACAAGGACCCCATATTCATCGAGGGCTCCCGGGACGAGGTGGAGGTGGAGTGCGCCATCCAGTACAACGACGGCTTTAACGAGATCATGTACTCCTTTGTGAACGACATCAACACCCGGGAGGGGGGCACCCACCTGGTGGGCTT